>JANPDK010000037.1:0-44016 GCA_031431415.1 Acidobacteriota bacterium
ATTCGAAATGTATCCCTCGATAACGGCGCCGCGAAATTCGTCGGGTGATGTTACTGTCAGACGAAATCGGTCGTTGTTCTGCGAAACCTTTGTATTTATCTCGTTGTCGAGCGTGGCGGTGAGCAAAACGCCGTTTGGTACGACATAATTACCCGGTTTTGCGGTAACTGTCGTCGGAGCTTGGCCACGGCCGTTGCTATTGCCCGCACTCGAGCCGGTGCCGCCGTTTGATACGCCGGTCGAATTGTCATTGTCCGAGTAGCCGCCGTTCGGATCGTAGGTCGTGCCGGAGCCGCCCTTGATGCCGAGTTGTGCGACTGAGTCGGTCTTGTTGTACACGCTCTCTGCAAAAACGGTCTGACGTAAATAATTGGTCGTAATTCGCCGAGAAACAGTCATCCCGCGACCATCGCTGATCGAGATGAAAGTGATCGTGTAATCCGTCTCTCCGCCGAAGGACGAGATGACCAATTTGTCGCCGGTTAGCGTCGCACGCAGGCGAACGTCGCGACCACTAGAGTCGCGTTCAACCTTGTCGCGACCGTCGGCGGTGAACGTGACGGGCGAAGCGTTGGTCGTCGCAAGCGTTATCTGGTTCCCTCGAATGTCGATCGCGATTTGCTCCGGAGCGGTGAGTTTTTCTTTAAGATCATCGCGCTGATCGCCCGTCGCCGTCGTGTCAGCGATCACGTTGTCGACGCTCTCGCTGCGGTCGCGGTCGAGATCGTATGTGCCTGAAAGGCCGACACTTAGCGTCTTACCGGGGCCTGGAAATTGAGTCGTGTCCGGGTAATCTTTCACGCCCTGTGGGTTACGTGTGTCGTCCGGATCCCAGGCGTTCGATACGCCGTAATTTGAGCTGAGGCGGTCGATCTGGGTTCGTGCTGCGCGCCAGTCGTCTTCGACGCGGCGATTCTGCGGGTACATTTCGAGGAAATCCTCGACGTTCCGGGCCGCATTAACGATAGCTGTAACGTCATCGCGATTCTCACGTCGGCGATCAAAATTGTCCTGAAAATGCCTAACCGCATCGCGAACACCGCGAAGTCTGCTCTGCGCATCGCTGAGATTCCGGTTGTTCGCCGACGAACTCTGCATCTGGTAACGCAGATTCGACTCGAAATCATCGAGCTTCGAGCTCAAAGCCCGCACGGCATCGCGAATGTCTTTGTCATTTCGCCGCTGTGCATCGGATATGCCCGCAGTTCCCAAAACAAACGCCCCTAAGAACGCTATCGCGGCCACAAACTTTTTCGCTTTCCTCATAATTGCCACCCTCTCTAAAACGGATCGGGCACACGTGCCCCTACGCGCCTTTTGAAGCATTTTTTGTGCCAATGGTTGTTCCATGTGTTGCATGGTGGAGAGGGTGGAACACATGGAACGCATGGAACGCTGTGATAACATCGCATTAGACCAGTAAATATTTTATGCCAACAAACGACTACAAGGCCACCGTGAACTACGCGGGTGACGGTTACTTCATCGGCACCACGCCGTCAGGCATTCCGCAACTGATGGATTCTAAAGGAGATAGACACGCCGCTCCGACTCCGCTAGAGATGCTTCTGGTCTCGGTGGCGGCCTGCACCGCCTTTGACGTGCTGTCGATCCTTGAGAAGAAGCGCCAGGACGTGACGAGCTACAATGTCGAGATTACAGGCACACGCGCCGAAGGCAACCCGCGCAAATTCACCGCATTCCACATCAACCATATCGTGCACGGCCGCGGCGTTTCGGAAAAGGCCGTTGCGGATGCGATCGAGCTGTCAGATACAAAATATTGCTCCGTCGCCGCAACCGTTAGGCCGACGGCGACGATCACGACCAGCTACGAGATCGTGGAGTCAGAACCACCTGCGGTAGCGGGTGGTTGAAGCCACATTCTCAGTGACAAACAAATAAATGAAGAAAGTACTCATCATATCGCTCTTAACCTCAGCACTTAGTCTGACTATCGCCGCTCAAAAGCTCATTTCGCCCGTCGTCGCAAATTATTGCGTGTCCGACGCTGACCTGATCAATATCGTCAAAGCCGAGGACGCTCGCGATGCGGCTCCGGTGATCGCGATGCTGACTAATGCTAATGCGGCGGTTCGCTTTCGGGCGGCTCTGGCGGTTGGGCGGATCGGGGATGATAAGGGGATCGAAGCCTTAAGCAAATTGATGAATGACAAGTCGCTCGATGTTAGAGCGATGGCGGTGTTTGCGATCGGCGAGATCGAATCCGAGAGGGGATCGGGCGCGATCCTTTCGCCCGATGGCGTCGAGATATCAGGTGCTGCGGTCATGGCACGGCGGATCGAGGCTGCGGGCAAGATTGCGGCGGCGAACCCGAGAGGAGCGTTAACGAGCGCGCTTCAGACATTCATCTTCGACAGGCTGAGCTTACAGGCCGCGATGGACGTTAATCGCGACCGGCTGACGACGCTGCTCGGGCTGACCGCTGCTCTCAGGGCGAGACCCCCAGGCATCGAAAACGTCGTGGTCAAATTTCTCGGCGACACGGACGCCCGAATTCGCCTGGATGCTCTCAACACACTTGCCAGGCTTCGCTCAAAACAGGGCCTGCCCGATGTCAGGCATCTGCTCAAGAGCGATACGGACGCGGTCGTGCGTGCCGGTGCGGCTCGTATCCTCGGTGCGGCCGAAGACAAGGTCGCTTTGGCGTTGCTTGTCGATGCGGCTACGAATGATGTAGATTCCCGCGTACGTGTCTCTGCGATCCGCTCGCTCGGTGGGATGAAAGACATCTCGGTACTCGACGACCGTCTCATACAGCACGGCGACAAGCTGCTGGCCGCACACAAGCGTTCGAAGGCGGCAAATCCACCGGAGAAGACCGAGCTGCTCGAACTCGCGACCGCTCTCAGCCAGCTTTTTCCGAATACCGAGAATTCGCGCGTCGTTGTTTTCCTGAACATGTTTCGGATGGAGGACGGATTTTCTTCCGCCGAGACCGAGATCGCACTCGCCCGCGTCGCTCCGAAAGCTTATATTGATGCGCGTCTGCCGGCTGATTTCGGTTACGCCGACCGCTGGGTTGCCTCTGCGTATGCGCAAGGCCTTGGCACGTACGCCACATCGACCGACAAAGAACTAAAACAGCGTGCCGCCGAAAAGCTGACGCGATTTATCGACGGCATGACCACCGGCGTCAAGCCGCGTTACAGAAACGAAATGCTCAAGGCCATTCCGGATCTGCAGCGGGCAAATGCCGCCTTTAAGCCTGATAACTTAAATGAAACACTGCGAAATCTGCTCACAAACGAAGACGTAAACGTCCGGGCAACTGCTGCCGAACTGCTCGCCGCCCAGCCGCAGACTCCCGAGAATATGGACGCCTTGAAGAAGGCGTTTAGTCGTTCGCTGGTCGGCGATAAGACGTCGGACGATGCTCAAATGGGCATATTGGCCGCATTATTTCGACTAAATAAAAAAGAATCGGTCGGTATCTTGCTTACGGCTCTCGACGCTCCAAACCATCTCGTCAGGCTGCGCGCTTTCCGGATGCTTGCTGATGCCGACCTACAAAAAGAGTTTCCCGGCATCGCTTCGTCGCTCGAAAAAGCCAAGTCGGAGAGAAAAGACAAATTTCTGCCGTTTAAGCGGGTCTCAGGCACGCGGCTGGGACAGATACTCAATACGGACGCGGATTATCGACGTGCCCTTTCGCGAAAGAATGGCACTGTGAAAGCATTATTTACGACTGAGAAAGGGACGTTTACGATTGTTTTTGCATCCGAGGAAGCTCCGTTGACGGTCGATAATTTTGTCCGGCTTGCACGCGTGGGCTATTTCAACGGAGCCGAAGTGCATCGCGTTGTCGCTAACTTCGTGATGCAGGACGGCGATTCGACCGGAACCGGCTCAGGCGGCCCGGGAACAAACATCCGCTGTGAGGTAAACATGCTCCAATACGACCGCGGCGCCGTCGGCATGGCGCTGTCCGGCAAAGACACCGGCGGCTCACAATGGTTCGTCACACACTCGCCCCAACCGCACCTCGACGGCGGCTACACCGTCTTTGGCCACGTCAGCGAAAAAGATATGAAGGTCGTAGATAGCATCGTGCGTGGGGATAAGATCATATCGGTGAAGATCGTCGGAAGATAGGAATTCACCACAGAGGCACAGAGGTCACAGAGAAGAATTTTTATGAATTGCCTCCACCTTTAGGTGGAGGATGAATGCCCAACTTGATCCGGGCTTTAGCCCAATATTTGGCTAAAGCTGAAGAACTGATGAAAGCTATCCTCCGGCTAAAGGTGGAGGCAATTCATCAGAAATCTCTGTGACCTCTGTGTTCTCTGTGGCTAATATGGCTGATTTTCAAAAACAGATCGAGATCGAAAAAGGGCTAGACGACCTGTCGTTTTACCTCGACGGGCTTTTTCGTGTGCCGGGGACGGGTTGGCGGTTTGGACTCGATTCTTTGATCGGGCTGATACCAAATGTGGGCGATACGCTGACGGTGTTTCCGGCGTTTTACATTTTGGTCGCGGGCGTGCGGTATGGCGTGCCAAAGATCACGCTGCTGCGGATGGCATTCAATATCGGGCTCGACTACGTGGTCGGGACGATACCATTTATCGGCGACGCGTTCGATTTCGTTTGGAAGGCCAATAAGCAGAACATGGACCTCATCCGAACACGTGCCGCCGGCTACGGCAAGGGAACGACGAGTGACTACGTATTTGTTTTTGGCCTCATGTTCCTGTTAATCGCGCTATTGATCGGCTCGATTCTGGCGAGTATCTATGTCTTTACGACGGTAATTTGGTGGGTAATGTCGTCAGGCTTTTAGGATATATTGGCCACTGATAAACGAAAATGACGCAGATCAGAAAAGCTTCTTGATCTGCGTCATCTGCGTTTATCCACGGCTGATTTATGTTCGGTCGGCCCTTGGCTACCAGACAGGTCACCGGGGAACACATAAAGCCCTGTTTAGAGATGAACTAAGCGGAGAAACATTCGTTTAAGCCCAGCTAATTAGGGCTTCGCAACACGATTATTATGATTTATTCTGGTAAACTTGATCTATTCTGCACAAGCGAAAGATCACGAGGTTCCGGCACATATGAATGAGACCACGCCGCCAATAAAAAATGAGGTTGACGAGCTCGGTTTCAAGATAAACGGCCTGCGTTGGGTCATCGTCGGCATGATCTTTTTCGCCACGCTGATCAACTATATCGACCGGCTGACGATCTCGGTGCTGGCCCCGGCGATCACAAAAGATCTCAACCTGACCAACACTGAATTCGGCGGAATCGCCACGTGGTTTTTGTTCGCTTATACGATCAGCCAGTCGCTCTCCGGAAAGCTGTACGATCGCGTTGGTATCAAGAAAGGATTTACCGTATCGATCGTCGTTTGGTCTCTTGCTGCGATGGCACATGCGTGGTCGGTCGGTATTCGAAGCTTGAGTGTTTTCCGATTCTTGCTGGGCTTAGGCGAGGCCGGCAACTGGCCGGGAGCCGCCAAAACGGTCGCCGAGTGGTTTCCTGCTAGACAGCGGGCGTTTGGAATGGCGATCTTCAATAGCGGTGCTGCGATCGGGTCGATCGTTGCTCCGCCAGTCATCGTTGGACTTTACACGTATTTTGGGCATTGGCAGCCCGTATTTGTCGCCACCGGGCTACTCGGCTTCTTCTGGCTGGCGGCCTGGTGGCTGGTTTACGACAGACCGGAAACGCACAAATGGCTCACGCGCGAGGAGCTCGCGGTTATCAAAGAAGACGACGCTCCGACGACGGGTGATGTGGTAGAGGCTTCACCCGGCTGGTTCGAGCTTCTCAGATATCGACAGACCTGGGCTGTTATCGCGGCGAGGTTTCTGGTCGATCCAATATGGTGGCTTTATATTACGTGGCTACCGCTTTTTCTGTATCAGGTTCATGGTTTCGACTTAAAACAGATCGGACTGTTTGCCTGGGTTCCGTATGTGGCGGCCGATGCCGGAAGCCTTTTTGGTGGCTGGCTGTCGGGATTTTTGATCGGTCGGGGATGGAGTGTTAACAATGCACGTAAAGTTGTTATCGGATTTGCGGCGTTGTTGATGCCTGCGGGCATTGCCGCCGCGTACACACCGGACTCGATGACGGCGTTGATCCTGATCGGCGTGGTTCTGTTTGGGTTTCAGGTTTGGATTAATAATGTCCAAACCCTGCCGAGCGATTTTTTTCCGTCTAAGGCTGTCGGCTCGGTCGCCGGTCTTGGCGGGACCGGAGCTGGCATCGGTTCGATGATATTCATTTTCTCGACCGGTTGGGTCGTCGACAATTTTTCGTACACACCCGTCCTTGTGACCGCGGGTTTGCTGGCACCGATCGGAACGGTAGTTCTTTTCGCCCTTGCCGGAAATATCAAAAAGGTCTCACTTAGCGAACAAGCAACTTAAAATATATGCAAAATTTCTTTGATTTCACAGGCAAGGTGGTTCTCGTTACGGGAGCGTCGAGCGGCATTGGGCGAGCGACGGCTGAATTTTTTGGCCGCTGCGGAGCCTCGGTCGCGATCACATATAACAACAATTGTAGCGGTGCCGACGAAGCAGTTGCGGCAATCGCAGCCTCGGGCAGCAAGGCCGTCGCGATCAAGGCGGATGTTCTGGAAAACGCGGCGATCGAAAAAATGGTGTCCGAGGTTGAAAACGGGCTCGGCTCCGTCGATATCCTCGTCAACAACGCGGGCTCGCTGATCGAGCGTTTGAAAACGCTCGAGATGACCGAGCAGAGATGGAATCAGGTCATGGATCTTAACGCTACGAGCGCATTCTTTGCCGCTCAAGCCGTCATTCCGAACATGCTCGAAAAAGGTTCCGGCGTGATCATTAACGTGACCTCGATCGCGGGCAGAAATGGCGGTGCCTTGGGGTCGATCCATTATTCATCTGCCAAGGCAGCGATGCTGACGATGACCAAGGGCTTGGCGAAAGAATTTGCCGCTCAGGGTATTCGCGTGAACGCGGTCTCGCCTGGCGTGATCGACACGCCTTATCACGAAACTTTTACAACATCCGAGGTAATGGCGAACCTGCGAAAAGCGATCCCGATGGGCCGCGAAGGTCGTCCGGATGAGGTCGCGAGTGTGATCGGATTTCTGGCTTCGGACGCCGCAAGCTATCTTTGCGGCGAAACGATCGAGATCAATGGCGGTTTGTTAATGGATTAGGGTCCGTAAAGTTGAAATGAAAATGAAGAGAATTGTATTCATCGCATTTGTTGTAATTGGCTCCGTTTGCTCGGCATTTGCCCAATCGTCGATCGGCACCTATCAAGTGCGGATTTCACTGGATCGGCCGAATTGGATCTATGAGATCGGCCAACCGGCGAAGTTTTCGATAGCGGCCACGCTAAACAACTCTCAGATTCCTGGCCTTCCGCTTAAGTATTCGTGCGGTCCCGAGACGATGCCACCTGTTATTGAGAAAACGGTTATCACGACCGAACAGTCGGTTGTCGTCGAGATACCGGGAATGAAGACGCCAGGGTTTTACCGTTGTATTGCAACCGTCGAGGCCGGAGGCCGACCTTATCGCGGACTCGCGACCGCCGCGTTTCGGCCCGATCAGATCAAGCCGATTGTCACCGAACCCAAGGATTTCGATCAGTTCTGGGACGACGGAAAGGCGACATTGGCCAAGATCCCAATGGAACCGCAGCTCGAATTGCTTCCGTCGTACTCGACACCGAATGTCGATGTTTACCACGTCAGTTTCCAAACGGTTGGCACTGGCTTCAGCCGGATCAGTCGGCTCTACGGCATTCTTGCTGTGCCGAAGTCAAAAATCGCGAATGCAAAATTCCCGGCGGTATTGAATGTTCCCGGAGCAGGTGTGCGTCCTTATCGAGGCCTTCTGGGCCCTGCGGAAAAGGGAATCATCACTCTCCAGATCGGTATTCACGGATTGCCGGTAACCTTTGATACCGCAGTTTACGATAACCTGCGCAACGGCCCGCTGAATCGTTACATGCTCTACAATCTCGACGACCGTGAGACCTACTATTACCGTCGAGTTTATCTGTCAGTCGTTCGAGCAAATGATTTTCTGACGAGCCTACCGCAATACGACGGCAAAAATCTTGGAGTCATCGGCGGCAGCCAGGGCGGTGCACTCGCGATCGCGACTGCAGCTTTGGACAAACGGGTCATTGCCCTCGCGGCATCTTATCCAGCGCTTTCCGACATGGTCGGCTACACCGCAGATCGTGCCGGAGGCTGGCCACATTTTTTCAAAGAGACGAAGTACAGAACAAAAGAACGCCTCGAAACCGCCGCGTACTATGACACCGTGAATTTTGCGCGAAGACTCAAAGTTCCCGGTGTTTATTCGTGGGGATTTAACGACGAGACGTGTCCGCCCACGTCAATGTACGCGACGTACAACGTGATCACTTCGCCAAAATCTCTGCTGCTTGGAATTGAATTGGGACACGCAAATTCTGCGGAACAGGGCGACGCGATCAACATCTGGCTCGAAAAGTTTTTGAAGGAAGGAAAAGCGCCTTAGTAACCACGTTATAAAAGCACCACGCTGAAACGAAACCTCATCAAAAGAACAAATGAAACGAACGATCACACTCTTCCTACTGCTGACCGCGTTCTGTTGGCTTGTCTTCGCTCAAGACAAACAAGAATTGGAATCTGAAAAGGCGGCCAATGAGAGACTCAAAGGCGAGCATCCGCTGGTCGCCATCGCGAAGTCAAAACCGTCCTCCCTTCGCGAGGAGCTGGTCGGCGTGCATCCGCGAGTATTCATGACCCAGCCGGAGATCGACAAGCTAAAGGGAAAATCGTTGGTTCAAAAGGAGCTGTGGAAGATTGCCCTCTCGCGTGTTCGGGCGCTAACGGTCGAGCCAGCGGCACCGCCCGCCGAAACTCGGCGCGTTCAAAATGAGATCGGGATCGGGATCGCCGAGGCCGCCTTTGTATATAAGATCACCGGCGATAAGAAGTATCTCGACGCGGCAAAGAAGTATATGGACGCCGCCGTCTCATACGATATTTGGGGTTATTCGTATAACAAACCGAATGTCGATCTTGCCGCCGGACATTTACTCTACGGAATGGGGTGGGGATACGATCTGCTTTATCACGATCTGACCGTCGCTGAGCGCGACAAATATCGAAATAAGCTGATCAAGCAGGCGAGGCTTCTCCATGATTATTTCAAAATAAAGTCCGGCAAATCGTATGCTTACAGTCAAAATCATACGTTTATACCGATAACCGGTTTGGCGGTGGCGGCTTATGCACTGATGGGCGAAGCAGCCGAGGCAAAAGAATGGGCGACGACATCGCGAGCCATATACGACCGCGTGTTGGCGACATATTCGGACGACGGCTATTACTACGAGGGAATGGAGTATTGGATATTCTCAACGCCGTGGCTCGTCCACTATATGGACGCTCATCTGCGCAGCACGGGCGAAGATCTGTACAAAACGACGCCCGGTTTAGGTCTTGCGCACAAGTACGTGGCGCATTCGACGTTGCCGGGCGGCGAATTCAATTTCGATTTTGGTGACATCTATGCGGGGCCCGTCACGCGTTCACGAAAAGGTGACGATTACGAACGCGAACGTATAAATGGTCGGTTTCGAACCAACTACAACATCCTTTACAATCTCGCGAACCGTTATGGAAACGGCGAGGCTCAGGCCGTGGCTAATTGGCTTAAGTCTCGCAATCAGGTCAATGCGGAGGAATTTTGGACATTCATCTGGTACAACCCTGAAATAAGGTCTGTACCGATCAGACAGTTGGAAAAATGGCATTATTTTCCGGATCACGAAGTCGTCTATTGGCGCTCCGGCTGGGACGATGCCGCGACGGCGTTTGCATTCAAGGCGGGACCACCTGAGGGGCACGGCGCCAACGAGAAGCTCAACCTCTTTCCCGACTGGCGCCTATCGAGTGGCCACGCGCATCCCGACGCGGGAAGCTTTATCATCTGGTCAGGCGGCAAATATTTGACGGGTGACTCTGGCTACGCAGGCGTGCCGATGACGGAGCATCACAACACAGTCGTATTTGGTGGAACCGGCCAGGGTCGCGAGGGCAAGGGACACGATGCGTTTGCCGGAGTGTCCTACGATCTAATGAATAAGATCAGGATAAGGGATGTGAAAATGAGTGATAAGGGTGTTTCGCTCGCTGCGGATCTTGCCCCGGCGTATGAGTCTTCGGTTGGAGTCGAAAATTTCGTTCGGCGATTCATCTTTACCGCACCGGGCGAGTTTCAGATCGAGGACTCGATCAAAACGGCTCGCCCGCAGGTGATCACTTCGTTTCTCCACAGTGACAATTCGCTGGTTCAGAGTGGTGGCGGTTTTGTATTTGAAAGTGGGAAGCCCAGTCTTTTCGCCGAGGTGCTTGAGCCCAAACTGTACGACAGCGTGATCGGACCAAATTTTCTTACTGCTCCCGGACGCCCGGGAAGTGTTGACAAAGGTGAGCGTGAACAACGCGGAGTACGGCTGGGTATCTCGACCAAAAAACCGGAAACTGAGGCGAACTTTAGGATCCGGTTCAAGATCAAGCCGTAGTCGGACGCCTCAACGGAGCTTAGTATGAGAAATAAGTTAGCATCTGCACTTTTGATCGCGTCGATCGTCGTGTGGGGAATCTGGTGCGGCGGGCAAGTATTCAATGAGATGATGACCGTGCCGAAGTGGAGTGCATCGCCACCGGAATCTTTAAAAGCCTTTGATGCTCTTCCGAGCAAGGGCGGCCTGCCGTTTTTTCCGCTATTCAATCCGTTATTTGTGGTGCTGGCAATAGGGGCGGCGATCGCAGCCTGGAAGTCAGCTCGGCGCGCCAGAAAGTGGCTCGCTCTATCAGCCGGAACTGCAATCCTGCTGTTTGTCGCATTGGTTTTCTATCTGGCTCCGCTAGTCGGAAGTATGTTTCAGCACAGTATCGCTGGGGATCTACCTGCCGCCGAGATCACTGCGGGTGTCGAGCAATGGAAACTCGGAAACAAGATACGTCTGATAGTTGAGTTGTTCGGATTTGTCTTTTCAATAATTGCATTGCGGGTCTGGTCGGCCGAAACCGCTCGCTTTGATGAACGGTCGAGCTAATGCGCCTACGAGAGTGGAGGTCGTTGTTAGAGTTTTACAACCTCCGAGCCGGCGAGCAAGAATGCTCCGGCTCCATATACTTCCCAGCTATCGGCCGTAAAGTTCCGCCTCGGGTCTGCGCCTATTGGTTGGGTCCAGCCGACTTTGCCATCCGGGTGAACCAGCTTGCTTAGTGCGGTTCAGCCCTTGTTGATGACGGGCAGATATTTGTCGCGGGGCAGGATCTTGTTGTTCACGCCCCAGGCCATCGCGTAGATGTCGAATCCCGATCCGTTTGCTTCGCCGCCCGGATATGCTTCGGGGTCGAGCAGGCTCGAGCGCCACAAGCCGTCGGCCTGTTGCAGCGAGATGAGGCGTTCGGACATCGCTTTGTATTGCGTGAGATAGAATTCGCGTTTTGGGTGATCTTTCGGTAGCTCTTTGAGCAGACGGACGAGGCCGCCGACTACCCAGCCATTTCCTCTACTCCAGAAGACCTTTTTGCCATTCGCCTCGCGTTTTCCCTCGCCTTTGTCATTGATCAGATAACCGGCGTCGCGGGCGTAGAGATTTTCATCGCGACTATAGAGAAGGTCGTACGTCTCTTTGAAAAATCGATCATTGAGATCCAAATATGAGCGGTCGCTGGTGATCTTGCTCAGTTTCGCCAGCGTCGGCGGTGCCATGAACAGAGCGTCGCACCACCCCCACGTGATGCCGCGTTTGGCGACCTCATTGCCGGTTTCTTTTTTTAGACGCTCAGCGACATCGATCGTTGGCTGCAGCATCTTTTTGTCCTTCTTGACGCGATAGAGATCGAGATACGTTTGGTTGATCACGATGTCGTCGGCGTGGTCAAAACGTGGCCCCGGCTTCCAGCCATTCTTCTCGCCCATTTCAAGCATCGCCGCCATTAGTTCGGGCGACTTGGTCGTTTCCCACGCCGCAAATACACCGGCGTAAAACGCTCCGTTCGTCCAGTCGTAGAGCGGATGCTTCGGATTGGAGAGCTGCCATTTGGCGACCGACAGCATTTTGGCCTCAATATTCTTACGCTTGAAGATCTCGCCATCCTGAGCGTTGACCGAGAAGGTAAATGATAAAAAAACAACTAAAAACCGGACTCTGATCTTCATATAGTTCACCTCATGAGGTAGTTACGTTCTTCGTCCTTACCTTAGCTGACAAATGTCCAGGACGTTCATGTCGGTGTAATCCAGATTTTCGCCACCCATCGCCCAGATGAAGGCGTAATTCGTAGTGCCAACGCCCATGTGGATCGACCACGGCGGCGAAACGACTGACTGATCGTTATCCATCACAATATGCCGCATGTTATCCGGCTGCCCCATGAAATGCATGATCCGCTGTTTTTCTTTGAGGTCGAAGTAGAAATAGACCTCCGACCGACGATCATGAAGATGCGGCGGGCAAGTGTTCCAGACGCTACCTGGCTTCATCATGGTCAGGCCCAGAAGCAGTTGCGACGAAGGACAAACAGCGGGCACGACATATTGGTAAACCGTCCGCTCATTCGCCGTTTCGGTCGATCCGAGTTCGAGCGGCACGGCCTGTCTGATGGAAATATGCTTGATCTCGAAACGAGCATGGGCCGGGGTCGAGGCAAGATAGAACCGCGTGGGATTTGCCGCATCGGCGGATTCGAATACTACGCTGGACGTGCCCATCGGGATATAAAGTCCATCTTTTGGAGCCATTTCAAATCTCTGGCCGTCAACGGTGATCGATCCGGCGGAACTGCCGACATTAACGGCTCCCATCTCGCGCCGTTCGAGAAACGGATGATCTTTTGCGGATGCCGGTTCGGCCTGCGGCGGCAGTGAAACCCGAGCACCGGTCGGTGCGGCACCGCCGATCACAAAGCGTTCGTAGTGCAGATAGTTGAGCCGAACTTCGCCTTCGGCGAATAGGTCGTTGATCAAATATCTGGCTTGCAGATCTTCGTTCGAAGTTCTGGCCATCGATTGCGGGTCCGTCGCGTAGTAGGTTTTAGTGAACATATATTTTGCTTTGGCTTAGAATTAGTTAGCCAATGGCCCCATTCGAAATGACCCAATCTTTTATTACCGGAACCGGATCGCACGAGAGCGATCTCGGCTCCGATGAAATGCGTCAGATCGTCGAAGATGCACTGAGCAACGTGCCATCCGGTTCGCGAGTGCTCGCGATAATTCCGGACAAAACTCGCGATGACAACACGCATATTCTTTTCCCGCAGGCCGCCCAGGCGGCGAACTGATAATTTACGCCCCGCGTCTCCGATACATCTCCGAAACTCACGGAAACGATATCGAACGTTTTGGCGGTTACGCCCCGATCGAAAATATCAAAGATCTCGTTGCCGAGTCCGGCGAACTGCAGGCAAATCTCTGTGTCGCGGCCCATCTCGCTCACGTTTCATACGCCGGGCGAAAGGGAACTGACGGGCGGTTCGTTCCAAAGTACCGGATCGTACTTGCCTCACAAGTTGACGAAGAAACGTGCCAACGCGTAAATCTCGAATACCTCGATCACAAAACCTTCAACTTGGCCGATCATCAAAATGATGCTGATACGCTGATCGTCGAGCGTGCCGGCCGCGATCTTTATCTCGTTGAACCAGCCACGGACTAGGAAGCTCTCTACCTATCCGTCAACAGGGCCCGATCGTCGTCGGGTATCTTTGGCAGTGACGCCACCATCTTTTGAAATTCAGCGTCTTTATATCTGCGGCCTGCCCGGCGAACGGCCGAGTAGAGCCGTTCCGGCTGTATCGGGGTAATCTGCTTATAACTCCACTTTTTTACGTCTGGCGTAAACGCCGCCAAATATACGATCGAATTACGAATACCACGTCCGTCTGTCGTTTGAAACGACCAAAGATCAACGCCAACGTGATCGCCGAGTCGTGCGAGAGACATCATGCCCTCGAGATTCATTACGCTGTAATCCCACGACTTTGTACGTTCGAGTTCGAGCGGCTGCCGTCCGTCCGGCTCGATCTGTACAGCGATGCGTTTTTGTTTCGCCGCTTCCAATATCTTCTTTGCCAGATCGCTGTTCCGTGTGAAAAGTGCGAATGACGCGAGCTGAACGTCGTAAAACGTGCCGTGATTATTCATCGCGTCACTCTCGGCACGGCCGTTTTTACTCTGCGTCAACCATGACACGTATTTCGCGAACCATGCCTCGACACCGGCCTGATCGGCCTTTGTCCACGAAGGCGACTTGGCGAGCAGCCCGACGGAATCAACGACGCGGGTGAGGCCGCGAGTCTCGATAATTCCGATGCCCCGGCCCGTATTCAGCCCCGGGATCGCCTGGGCAAATTCGAGATTCGGGTTCATCTTAGTTCGAGGGTCGAGAAACCACATTCGCAGAATTTCGCCCGCCCTGACCGCATACTCTTCCTTGCCGGTAACAAAATATCCCAGCGAAATCTGCTCGACCGTGTCGATCATTTTGTCGAGCAGATCATGATCCGGGTATTGTTTGATTTCAGGGTTTCGTTCGCCGTCTCGCCTGATATACGGAAAGCCGTTCGGCGTAGTCGGATTTCGCCAAAAATACGGAGCCTGACTCATGTAGTCGTGTTTGTCGCCGCTTGGCGGAGTGGCGGTTTTTGTGACTATTGAAAGTACTTCGGTTTTAGAAGCCTTTGTGGCTTCACGGTCAACTTTCGCGATCGCCGGTTTCAATTCCGGCTGCTTTTTTAGGTCACCGGCAATTACATCAAGTAGGAATACGCGTGGCCCATCTGCGTGTTGAGCAAGCGCCACTCCGCTGAAAACGACAAACATCGATACGAGCGCGAGCCATCTAAAATGAAAAATAGATCTGGTCACGGGAATTAGTTAGTCAGTCAAAAAATCTTCGCGGATCGGTGAGAAGATGTCGATCAACACGACTTCCTCGTCAAGCATCGTCGCGCCGTGCCAATAATTCGACGGAAAATGCAGAACATCGCCCGCCGAAACGATCCGCTCCTCGGTGTCCATTACAAATTTGGCTTTGCCTTGCATCACCAACGTCATCTGCTCGTGCGGGTGACTATGAGCTGGCGTGATTACGAACGCGTCAAATCTGAGACGGCAGATCATTATGTTCTCCCCGACCACCATCTGGCGGTCGATGCCTTCGCCTATGTTCTCGACAGGAATCGTGTTCCAGTCGGTCACCAATGCTTTGATTTTTCCTGCTTCTACGATCATAATGTTGTTTTGCGGGAGGTCAGTTCCTTTTCGCGACCTCGAGAGTAAGGTTCCACGTCGATCTCTTCCCTTTCGTCAGGGTCAAATTTTCAGCCGAATAGATCAAATGAAGGGGAATTGCACCTAAAACACCCTTACTTAGCTTGCCGTCACCTGCGGCTTCTAGTGAAGTTACGGTCGGCCAATCGGTCATGGCCGTTACTTTCAGCGTGCCCTCGCGGCCATCGAAAATGTCGGTCCGTTTGTTACCGGAGACCTCAGCTCGCGAACGATCGGCGGTCGTAGGAACCGCGACCCACCAACGCTTGATCTTAAGATCTTTGTCCGCCACAAGCGTTTCGGTTCGCTCTAATTTGTCGCCCACTATTCGCCAATTTACTTCGCTGGTTATTCCGATCTCAAACCTTTCTCCTGACTTCGAGCCGATGCGGCCCCATTTTTTCCATATCACCTGTAGAGATTGGCTATCCGCCGAAGGCTTGATCATCGACGAACCTTCTGACGCCGTGTAGGTTTTTCCGTCTTCCATTTTGAGAAAAGGAACGAGTGCCGGATAGACTTGCTCGACGGGATTTGCGAAACCCGCAAAGCCATACGGTGCCGCCAGATAATCTGATATGCCCGGCTTTGTGCCAACGGTTATCGGCAACGCAAATTTCAGATTCCCTTGCCGAACGAGCCAGACGCCTTCGGGCCGATCTGCTGATTTACTGAAGAATTCAAAACGAGCTACGTTTCCGAGTTTCGGCTGTGCGGGAATTTCCGCAACCTTTTCGCTTTCGAGCGTATTCATAAAACTATCGTGTGCAACAATAATTTTTGCAAAGCTCGTGGAGATCTGCTGGAATTCGCGCTGTGGGCTGATGTAGGCGTAGTTACCCCGCCCGTAATCAAAGAGATTGAAAGTATGCCTGTCGTCCTTATAACCGCCGCGGATCCAGCGCCATGCAAGATTATACAAGCTCGCGATCTCGGGAAGCGGAGCTGGACGGAATTCGGGATTCTCTCCAAGAAACGCCGCAATTTCGAGCGTATCGAGATAACTTACAAGTCCCTGACTCCGGCCCCAGTTGTAACCGTAACCCTCGTCCGAAACCAGGTTCCACCATAGTTTCATTTGGGCTTTTATCGATGGCTTTAGCTTTTCAAGAATGTCCTTGCGTCCGACGATCTCGGCCGCCTTCCAGCAGAAGCGAATGTACTCGTTGGAATAGCGGTCATACCGGCCATTCGGCATATCGTCGTCGGCGTACAAGGCTCCATCGGTAAACTGCATGGCAGCACGATCGATCAGTGAATCGAGAAACGCGCGATCTTTCAGAACGCCGAATTCATACGCATACGCGGCGATCCGGGCCGCAACACCCAGATAATTTTCAGGAAGATTTATTACCTGTCGGGTCTTGGGATCGTAGATACGCGTCGCGTCAAGAAGAGAAGCCCACTCTTTCCGCTCGGCTTCATTCATGCTTTGCCAAACGGCATTTTTATTAAGATCTGCACCAAAATGCCGTAGAGCCTGGGCAGCGTAGAGTTGCGAAAAAGCCTTGCCGCCTTTCCGTGCCTCATACAGCCCCATTTCCGCGATCGAACGAGCCGTATCTTTTCCAGCGATGACCTGATTTCCCCCGATCTCGCTCTGAGCCGCGACGACCCGCATGAAGCTGCCCCACGTGTATTCACCGGTCGTGATCGAGCCGTTGACCCGATCCGGCGGCGGATCAAGCGATCGAATCGCGCCGAAATGAACTGCGACCTCCTTCGCCATAAAGTCCCGAACCTCTGATCTCAATACCGCAATTGAAATAGTCTTCTTCTCCGAATCAGTTTGAGCGAAGGTCAGCGTTGGCGAAAGAAAGGTTTGTAATATCAGCAAAAAGACAGGTAATTGTAGCCGGATCGATCTTGTTTGTTTGGACATGGTCAGTAAATGTGTCTAAAAAAGACAAATAAAGTTCGATGGAGTCCAAACGAACTCTATTTGTCTTAGAGGCTAACCGGTTACGGTGGCTAGAGCCAGTCTTAATTAGAACGTCAGTTTTGCCCCAAATTGGATAACACGCATTGCACCGCCATCAGTGATTGTGCCGAAAGATGAACCAGTTGAGAATGAACTGATAGGCTGCCCCAGATTTACAAGGTTCAGTATATTGGTCCCTTCTCCACGAAGACGAAGTACGTAGCGTTCCCCCATTTTGAAGTCACGAGATAATGCCAGGTCAACGACTCGATATCCAGGACCGTAGAGGAAATTACGGGGCGAGTTGCCATCCGTAACAACACCGGTAACGACCTGGTTCTGAGCAAAAGCGGCGGTATTAAACCATGCCGCCGCAGTTGGATTCAACAGATACGGGCTGATGCCGGTCAAACGTGCCCGGTCGGTGGTAACTCCGTCAAGGTTTGCGTCAGCATTATTTGTCACCGTGAAGGGTCGTCCGCTACGGATCTTAACGATCGGAGAAATGCTCCAGCCATTGAGAATTCCTCTCGCTAGACGATTACTACCGTTGTAGAAATCGGGTTGAAAATTAAAACTCATGCTGAAAACATGACGCTGATCCGTATCAGCGGCCCCTTTGTCTCCATTCAGGTTGCTTGCGTTCTGTGATAATCCAAGGACCGTGTTGTTATGAAGTTGAACGGAACTCGTCGTTTTACTCAGTGTATAGAACCCGTTGTAACTAAACAGTTTGTTAAGCCGAAGCGAACTTGTAATCTGTAGGCCTTCGTAATCTGCGTTCTGATCGGAATCCAGTATTGTGACCGCACCAAAAGCAGGGTTCGGTCGTCTGGAAAGAATATTCGCAACTGTAGCGGTCGGAGTCGCAACCGGATAGTTGACGTCACGCCCAAACGGTAAGTTGCGTGCGACGGACCTAACGTATGCCGCTCCGACCGTTAATGCGTTAGTAATCTGCCGTTGCACCGAAACGTTCATCTGAAGAGTTCTTGGAAGCTGAAAGTCTTGTGCTACCGCAAAGAAGCCGCCACCGCTGGTAAATGCTCCATTGTAAGGGAAAGGAATCCCTCCAGGGAAACCATTGTAGGGATTGACGAGCGTTGTTCGAGTCCCTCTTCGATCGATATTAATGCCGGCAAAGCTCAGTCGCGTCGACCAAGGTTGAAAATTGGTCATATTACCCCACTCGTTGCCGGAGACGCTGCCGTAAAACAGACCAATCGCTCCGCGCAGGGAGGTCTTCCCATCACCGAATGGATCATAAGCGAATCCTATTCGAGGAGATACGTGCTTATAACTGATCGGAATTCCTCCTCTTTCAACGCCGGGATCACCATAAAATAAAGCACCAACCGGGGCAAGTGGATTTACTGTCGACCTTTGTCCGGGAACATAGTTGGTAAACCGATTTTTTGGGTCAGTTGGCGGTGTTTGAACTTCCCAGCGGAGGCCTAAATTTAGAGTCAATTGTGAGTTCACTCGGAAATCATCTTGCAAGAATATCGCGGCATACACTGTGTTTGTTAGAGCGGTGACCGGTGCATCTTGATTAAACGAACTTGGAATACCGAGCAGAAAATCTGCAAAAGCATTTCCGGTTGCGTTGTTGGCTGTAAAACCTGCGATTCCATAGTTATTAAGCAAAGTATCCTGAACGTCTTTATTCAGGGTAATTTCTCCACCTATCTTCAGCGAATGATTTCCCTTGTTCCAACTGAAAACATCGCGTATTGAATAGAGATTTGTTCCGGCTACCGGTCCGCCAATAGCATTGGTCAGGCTGAAAAAGCCAGCGACAGTAATTTGCGGAAGCGAAGCTACGCCTTGGGGGACAAATGCAGAGCCCATATCTCGAAGAGTTGTTCCGGGATTATTTATTCGTCCGCCAAAATTACGTGTGTAGGTGGCCCACACTTGATTGACCTTATCAGCTCCAATAACCCAAACATGACTCAAATTGGCGTTGTGTTGCCGCCAACTGAAATCCTGCGTGGCCCACGGCAAGTTGCCGGTACCGGGAAAGACGGTCTGACTTCCCGCTGTCGTAAAGTATGAGAACGTCAAACGGTGCGGTTCGCTTAACTGATGATCGACCTTAAACAAAAATTCATTTGTGTTGGTCGGGAGCGGAACGTTGCCCTGCCAGCCTGCCGACCCGTTGGGGTTTGTGGCGTTGGAAAGCGGGATGCTTGCGAGGATCCTGACTGCTACCGGATCAAATCGGTTTGTAGGGATGATGCCGCCCTGGAAAAACGTTGCGGATGCAAGAGTCGTTCCGGTCGCCGGATCTTTTGGTTGGCTCGCCGCCGCCAAAGCACTAAAATTGCCACTACGGAATGCAGCCGATGGTACGGTCGCACCGGACAAAAATCGGCTCTGTTCCTGACGCAAACCTGAATAAGTTCCGAAGAAGAATGTCCGGTCCTTAATTATCTTTCCTCCGACTGAGCCTCCAAACTGATTGCGGCGATACTTGGGCCTTCCTACAATAGAGCCATATTCATTAGCATTAAATGCCTCGTTTCGGACGTACTCATAAACAGAGCCGCGAAGCTTATTTGTACCTGACTTAGTGATTATGTTAATAACTCCACTGGCGAATCTTCCATACTCCGCATTATAGCTATTGGTCGTAACCTTAAATTCTCGAATCGCTTCGGGATTTGGGGCAACATTTCCAGTATTACGCAGGTTGGTCATGTTGGTGCCGCCATCGAGATAGTAGCTGACGGATCCGGTTCCGCCGTCAGTTCCGCCATTGATGATCGTCCGTTGTTCGGGAAATCCTAAAACATTATTGTTGGTTGCCGCGGAGGCAGTTGACACACCGGTGTTATTTGATTGCACTCCGGGCGTTAAGTCCAGCAAAGCAAAGACGTTGCGTTCAACCAATGGAAGATTTTCGATTTCCTGTGACTGAACTGTCCGGCCAAGTTCGGCGCTAGTGGTATTTACTTCCGGGGGAGCTGTCGTAATAGTTACCTCTTCATTGACCGCTCCGACTTCGAGTGCCATGTCGATACGGGTAGTATCACCAACTCGCAGCACGATTCCGTCACGGCTCGCTTTTTTGAACCCAGAAGTTGCTGTGACTTCGATCACGTAATTACCGACCGGGAGAAATTCGATCCTATAGTTGCCATCTTCGCCGGAGACGACAGTGCGTTTGAGACCCGTGTCGACGTTACGGGCGGTAACACTGGCATTCGGCACCTGAGCACCTCCGGGATCAGCAACTGTGCTTACTATAGTGGCGGTCGTGACCTGCGCCATGACGGCGAGCGGAGTGCAAAGCAGTAACGCAAGCATCGCGAGCCGTATCACAGACGACAAGGCCTTAAGTTCAACTAGATTTCGCTTTTTCATTTCAGAATTCCTCCAGGTTTTTACCGGCTTATGTCCGGTCGAAAATTTTTTGGTCTACCGCTTGATTCGATTTGTAAAATTCTTGTCCGTGGCTCAAGCCACTTTGGGCGCGGCGAAGGCCGGTGCCGTCACAAGAGCAATTGCTCCTCGCAACCGAGGGTACTCGATGGCCGGAACGATGCGAATAGTCGTCTTTCCGAGTTCTCGCGTCAGCGTCCTTTCTGCTACTGCTTCTCGGACGTGCGATTCGATCAGATCCCACGCTTCTGTGATCTCACCGCCTATATAAATGAACGATGGGTCGATCGCATTTATCACCGAAGCCAGTCCGAGACCGAGATAACGTGCCGACGAGTGCAGTGCGGTAAGTGCTTTGCTGTCACCGCCTCTGGCGCGCGTGATCAGATCCTCGATCGTAAATTCGACAGTTTCGATCGATTCCGGCTGTCTTCGCGAAATATCCCGGCCAAAATAACGCGAGAGCGTCGCGAGATTTGAGATATACGCTTCCCAACAGCCGTTAGCTCCGCACGAGCATAGCGGCCCGTCGATACTCAGCGGCACATGGCCAAATTCTCCCGCAGTATTGTGTTTGCCCCGCATCAATTCGCCGTTTATCACGACGCCGACACCGACACCGTCCGAAACGCTGACGAAAACGCTATCATTCTGGCCATTTACGTCGCCGCGTGTGGACCATATCTGAGATAGCGCACACGCCCGGCCCGAGTTTTCAAGATGTATCTCCGTTCCTTCAAATTCCTTTTCAAGCATCTCGATCAGGTGAACGTTCTTCCAGCCCAATTTCGGTGCATTGATCACGATTCCAGATTCACGGTCAACCATGCCGGGGAAAACGATTCCGATACCGTCGCATGAGGATGGCCCGCCGATCTCGTGCAAGGCCTTACGGACCTGCCATCCAAGCGAAGCGACAAACTCGCCCGGCTCGAATCTTGTCGGAAAGCTCACGATCTCGCCAATCTGCTTACCGATCGAATCGGTGACCATCATAAATGTGCGTGAGGCCCGCACATCCAACCCGATAGCAACGCCCTTGCCCGAGTTGATGTAAAGGAACGTCGGTTTGCGGCCTGGAACCCTTAGCGTTCCCCGTGCCCCTTCGCGGACAAGTTCTTCTTCAAGTAGTTCCTTAACCAGCAGGGTGATATTCGCGCGGTTAGTCTCCATTAGGCGTGCAAGGTCGGCCCGCGAAACCGGTTGATGAGTCCGAATAAGCGTAAGGACGATCTGGCGGTTTATCTCACGCGAAGTGCCGCGTGTCGCTTTGGTGAAATCTTTTGGATTTATACTTCGCACAAGCTTGTGTTAATTGGTTTAACCAATTTAGCAGTAGTATGTTAAGACATTAAACTAAATATTTCGATTCCTGCTGATACGGAGTGAATAATCGAGTGATTCGATGTTCTGAACCAGGAATTAGTTCGTAATGTCGTTTGCAATTAACAATTTGTTAAGTGTCTTAACATATTACACATTCTTTTAGAAACGTCAAGCGCTTTTTGTTGCGCTTTCATCGTGGGTCGATACCGTCACCTTTCAGTTTCCGTACGAAAAGAATTGGCGGTAGGCGGGCGGGTTATTTGAGGAAACATTAGAGAAGGTGAAACGGACGCTTATGACGGCGCCCGTAACCTGTGGATGAAATTGGCTCCGCAGGTAAGACTCGAACTTACAACCCTTCGGTTAACAGCCGAATGCTCTGCCATTGAGCTACTGCGGAATCTGGCACGCCCTTTTAGGCGAACTTAAAGATTAGGAATTTCGGCTATCGTTGTCAAGTAACTTGGGACAACCTTTGTCTCCCTGGCGACTCGTCCGTATAATCGAAACTTCAATACCTTACGGGGAGCCAGTCGCTTGCATCACGAAACGATCATTATTCTCGATTTTGGTTCGCAATATACTCAGCTGATCGCGCGGCGTGTGCGTGAGCAGGGGGTTTATTGCGAGATACATCCTTTTCATTTGTCGGCTGATGAGATCGCGGCCAAACGACCGATGGGTGTCATTTTGTCGGGTGGTCCGTCGAGCGTGACCGACGAGGATGCACCGCGTGTGGCAGCGGATTTTTACAAGAAGATCGACGTGCCGATACTTGGTATCTGTTATGGCATGCAGCTAGTTGCTCTTGACCTCGGCGGTGCCATCGAACCGGCCGCACGGCGTGAATATGGACACGCAAAGGTAAAGGTGCTGAGCGGAAAAACCGCATTATTTAACGAGCTCCCATTCGAACTCGACGTCTGGATGAGCCACGGCGATCATATGACGAGGCTGCCGGAAGGTTTTCAACCGGTTGCTACCAGCGACGATATTCCGACGGCTATCGAGAATCCGGAACGCGGAATTTATTGTGTGCAGTTTCATCCTGAGGTTTCGCATACGCCGCTCGGCAAAGAAATAATTAGAAATTTCATATTTGATATTTGTAATTGCAAAGGCGACTGGACGCCGGCTCAATTTATCAAGGAAGAGGTCGAGAAGATCCTCAGACGCGTCGGCCCGACAGGGAACGTGGTGTGCGGCTTGTCTGGCGGCGTTGATTCGACGGTGGCAGCGGTGCTCGTTCACGAAGCGATCGGCGACCGGCAGACGTGTATCTTTGTAAATAACGGCTTGCTCAGATATCGCGAGTTTGAAGATACCCTTGAGGTTTATAAAAACAACCTGCATCTGAACGTCCGCGGCGTTGACGCGTCTGAGGAATTCTTTGCAGTTCTAAAAGATGTCGTCGATCCCGAACTCAAACGAAAGGCTATTGGCGCGAAATTTATCGATGTTTTCGATGTCGAAGCAAAACGCATAGGAGACGTGAAATGGCTCGTTCAGGGAACACTCTATCCGGATGTGATCGAATCGGTAAGCCTTCGCGGCACGTCAGTAACCATAAAGTCCCACCACAACGTCGGCGGCCTGCCGGAGAAAATGAATTTGAAACTCATCGAGCCGCTGCGTGAACTGTTCAAAGACGAAGTGCGGCTCATCGGTAAAGATCTCGGCATTCCCGACGAGATCTTACGGCGTCATCCATTTCCCGGCCCGGGCCTCGGCGTTCGCATTCTTGGCGACATCACTCCCGAAAAGGTCGAGCTGCTGCAAAAAGCTGACAAGATATTTATCGAGGAGCTGCACAATTTCGGCATTTACGGCGACGTATGGCAAGCCTTCGCTGTGTTGCTCCCGATCCAATCGGTTGGCGTGATGGGCGATTTTCGCACCTATGAAAAGACCGTTGCACTGCGCGCCGTCACCTCAACCGATGGAATGACGGCCGACTGGGCGAGATTGCCGCACGATTTTCTGGCTAAGGTTTCTTCGCGGATTACCTCTGAAGTCCGGGGCGTAAACCGCGTCGTGTATGACATCTCATCGAAGCCGCCTAGTACGATCGAGTGGGAATGATGCAAGGCAAAACGAATACAATTGTCGAATTTCGCGGAGTCGGCTACGGAATCGATGACCTCGTGATACTCGATGACCTAAACATCGAGATCGAAAAAGGCGAGGTGCTTGTGTTGCTCGGCGAATCGGGTTGTGGGAAGACAACGACGCTGAAACTCATCAATCGCCTGATCGAGCCTACGGTAGGCGAAATTTTTGTCGATGGTATACCAACGACTGACTGGGATGCCATCGAGTTGCGGCGTCGGATCGGGTATGTTTTGCAGGACGGCGGGCTGTTTCCGCATATGTCCGTTAGGGCGAATGTCGGAGTGGTCTTGACACTGCAAGATATTGAAAGCGGCGTTATCGCAAGGCGGGCGGATGAGATGCTTGCCCTCGTCGGGCTAGATCCGGCAAAATTTGGCGAGCGGTTTCCGCACGAATTATCGGGTGGCCAACGTCAACGCGTCGGCGTCGCCCGTGCGTTGGCGTCCGACCCTGATCTGCTGCTGCTCGATGAGCCTTTTGGAGCTCTGGATGCCATCACACGGACCAATCTCCAAAAAGAATTTGCTCGTCTTGTTCGTGAGCTTGGCAAGACCGCAGTCTTTGTCACGCACGACCTGCACGAGGCGATGCTGTTGGGAACGCGGATCGCTTTGATGGACAATGGGCGGATCGTGCTGCTCGATACGTCGGCGAATTTTGCTCGCTCAGACCTGCCGCTCGCCCGTGCGTACCTCGAAACGATTGCCGCCTGAATCCAAACGGTAGTAATATACAAAAACCATGACAACTAAGAACAGACGCGAGTTTTTGAAGACCGGTGCGGCCGGTTTGGCGGCAATGGCTTTGTTTCGCAATGCAAAAGGCGAGATCGTGCATCTAGCTGAGGGCGATCCGTTTCCGGAGCTTGTCGAGGTGACGATCTCGCAGCTGCAAGCCCAAATGAAGTCCGGCAAACTTACCGCACGGCGATTGACCGAGATGTACTTGGAGCGGATCAGGCAGATCGATACCAAGACGCGCTCCGTTATCGAACTAAATCCCGATGCATTTGCGATCGCCGATGCGATGGATAAGGAGCGAAAGAAGGGCAAGGTCCGAGGTCCGCTGCACGGCATCCCGATCCTGATAAAGGATAATATCGACACGGCCGACAAGATGCTTACGACCGCAGGCTCGCTCGCTCTTGTCGATGCGCCGAAGCCAAAGCAAGACGCTTTTGTAGTTCAACAACTGAGAAAAGCCGGTGCCGTCATCATTGGCAAGACCAACCTTAGCGAATGGGCGAATTTTCGCGATCGAAGGTCGATCAGCGGCTGGTCAGGACGCGGTGGGCAGACAAATAACCCATACTGGCTCGACCAGAACCCTAGTGGATCGAGTTCTGGTTCGGGCGTTGCCGTTTCGGCGAACCTGACCGGGGCAGCTATCGGTACGGAGACGAACGGGTCGATCCTCTCGCCAGCCGTCACCACTGGCGTGGTCGGTCTTAAACCCACGGTCGGTCTCGTATCGCGCAGCGGCATCATCCCTATATCCCATTCCCAAGATACTGCGGGACCGATGACGAGAACGGTTGCCGATGCGGCAATCGTTCTCTCAGCGATCGCTGGAACCGACAAGAATGATCCGGCGACCAATGAGGCCGACAAGCGTAAAGCCAGGGACTATACAAAATTTCTCAACATCGAGGGCATGAAGGGAACGCGACTAGGCCTTCTTACCAGCCCGCCTCAGCGCAACCTCGAGGCGTGGAAAGCCTACTGGGAGCCGTTCTTCGAGAAATTGCGCCAGGCCGGAGCAACGTTGGTCGAGGTTAAGTTCACAGACACTCCGCAGACATTTGGCGCGGACCGTATGGCTTTAATGCAGTTCGAGTTGAAGGCGAATCTCAACAAATACCTCGGCGGTCGCGGCGCCAGGTACAAAACGCTAGCCGATTTGATCAAATTCAACGATGAGAATAAGGAAAAGGAACTGGCAAAGTTTGGCCAGGAACTATTTATAGAGTCTCAGGCACGAGCAGATATCACGGACAAAACATATCTCGATGCCGTGAGCCGCCTTCACAAGCAAACGCGGGAAGATGGCATCGATGCACTGCTCACTCAACATAAGTTGGATGCGCTCGTCGGCCCTTTTGGCCAACTTGTAGGTGTAGCTGCAATCGCGGGTTATCCCTCGATCGTCGTTCCGTTGGGACTACGCGACGTACCTGCTGCGCCTGCCTCAGATAATCAGCCTGCATTGCCGGCATCGACACAAACAACGGGGATGATGTTTGTCGGCCCTGCATGGAGCGAACCGAAAGTGATCAAGTACGCCTATGCTTTCGAGCAAATCACAAAGGGCCGCGTAACGCCGCAGTTTTTGCCGACGTTTCCGAAGAAGGTGTAAACCTAATGAATTCAGCGAGGATTGGATCGAAGCGAAGACGCAGAGGGCCGAAAGAGATTTTAGAACAAACTCCGATAAACGTGTTCAGTTGCATCGACCATGCGTGACAGGCTAAAGCGTTCGGCGGCGGTCGATCTTAATCCTGATGCTAGTTCGTCGCGGTCGGCCTTATGTTCGAGATACCAGAGGATCGTATCGGCCAGACTGAGCGGATCTTTTACGGGAACCAGAGCCTTGGCGTCGGGGATCAGTTCGATCGCACCGCCGGTCATAGCCGCGACGACCGGACAACCGGCGATCATCGCGTCGAGAATCGCGAGTCCGAAGCTCTCGGAGTGCGACGGTGAAACAAAAATATCGGACGCCGCCAGCAGAGGCCGTGTGTCCTCGAGCCAATCGAGCCAGATAAAATTCTCCTCCATGCCGAGTACGCGGACGAGTCGCTTTAGCTCGCGTCGAAAGCTCTTGTCGATCGTATTATCGACACCCGCGACGACAAACCGGCAGTCGCTCTGTCGCTTGACCACCTCGTTCGCAGCCAGCACGAAATCGCGTTGTCCCTTGAGCACTTTTAGTTCGCCGACCGTCGAGATGACCGGGCAATCGGGCGGGATCGAATGAAACGCACGAAATTCGCGTCCCCATGTGCGACGTTCTTCGTCACTCGTCGAGGCGAGGTCGATGCCATTTGAGATGACGTGTACCTTGGCCGGCGGGAAGACGCGTTCGAGATGGTCACGAACGGCGGACGAAACAGCGATCGCCGCATCGACGTTCCTGAGAGCAAAGCGATGAAACGATTTCATCGGAAACAGCACGTGACGCGTCAGCACGAGCCTCGCGTCCGCGCTCCGTGCCGCGACACTCGCTGCAATATAATCGCGGGCGACGTGTGCGTGGATGATGTCGATCCCGTTTTTCTCAGCAAAATTTGCGATCCGCCGCGCGCTAAACATCCCAAACGAATTGCGGATCGAAACATGCAAAATTCGCTCAGATGGCACAAAAGAAAGCCGGTCCTGCCACTCATTAGTCGGCCGCAAAGCGACAAAAACCTCGTGCCCACGACGCGACATCTCACGCGTCAGATCAGCAAAGTGCCGCTCGCCGCCGCCAAATGTCTTTGCAGATGATATTTGCAGGATCCGCATCTGACAAAGTTTATAACTTCCGTCGCCGTAAAAAAAGGCACGCTCCATAATGATGCGGCCAGTAGGTTTCTACCCTTACGGCGAGAAACTATAAGATAGATAATTGTGATGGAACATACGCGCCAAAAAAAGGCCGCCCTTGTGAGGCGACCTTGTAGTCGACGGCTGTGCGTTAGAACCTAGAAGGAATAACGCGCACTCAGCTGGAACGAGTAAACGTCCGAGAAGTTGTTACGCCGAGTGAACGTGGAGTTGACCAGCGCCCCGCTGAATGAATTCAAACGGAAATTCGGTCGTCCCTGAGCGTCAGCGGAGACGTAAACGAGTGGTTGGAAGTTATTGTTCGCAGGCGTCACACCGCCACCCCAGTTTTTGTTAAGGAGATTGCCGAAGTTTAGGATATCGATCCTGAGCTTCAGCCTATGTTCCGCCTTCATCCACCTCGCATGGAAGTCCTGTGAAAAGCTCATGTCAAGCTGATGGCGCATCGGATACCACGTTGCATTCCGGAGAGCATACTGACCCCGGTGCGACGAGAGGTAAGGATCCTGGGCTATAAACGTCTCCCAAGCCGCTGACTGGGTCGCCGCCGTGACAGCTCCGTTAGCAAGAAAGATCGTCTCCGACGGATCCTTTTGGATGTAGATCATGTCGTTGCCGGAGACACCGTCGCCGTTCATGTCATTCGAGTACCTGTAGCTGTTCGTGGCCTGGTTCCTCGACTCCCAGAACGCCGAGATAGTTGTGCCACCAAACTTGAAGTAGTCCTTGTGATACGACGCGGCGCCGTAGACTCGGTGTCCCAAGGTCCCGCTGCTGTAGCTGAGCTCCGGATTATTCGGATCCCTCGACGTGAGAATGCTCGAGAACGATGTGCTCGCTGTCGACGAGGCGTCAACCAGGTTCTTCGAGATACCATATGCGTATCCTCCCTTAGCCCAGAAGCCACGCGACGAACGCTTTTCCAGAGTCAGCGCATAATTCTTAGCAAAGCCTTTGTTCGAGTTTATCAGGGTGATCGCATTGGTAATGGGGCAATTGACGCGGACGTTTGCACCTGTGCCCGTTGTTCCGACGCAGTTGTTCGCAACCCAGCGAGGCCGGGTGTCAGGGCCGCCCGTAAACGCCGTCTCGGGGGCTCTCAGATTTGCGTTGATGTAGGCAGTACCGTTCACATCCTTTGAATAGATGTACTCGGCACCGACGATCAAGTTAAATGGCAGCTGGTAATCAACGGCAGCACTCGATCGCCAGATCGCCGGGAACTTGTAGCTGGGTACGGTAAAGTTGAGATCCTGAGCCCCGGTCACAGGTATGCCAGTCACAGTCGGCGGCTTGTAGGCATCCGGGTTCGGATTGAAATGCTGCACAAAGCTCGGCGGCGTAAAGGGCGTCACGAGATCTGCGGTTACTAGGCTGGTAAGCACTCCATTGTTGCCGATCTGGTTGGAGATCCAGACGTACGGGGGACGGGCCGAAAAGACGCCGGTACCGCCTCGGAGCTGGAGTTTTCCATTCTGGAAGGGCGAGTAATTGACGCCGAAACGGGGCGAGTAGAGGACATTTCTCCCCGGCAGCTTCGAGGTGCTCAGCTTTAGAGCACTGTTGTTCTCATCTCGGAACGTGAGTGGGTCGACGAGCGAGTTCGCAAACCCGGTGGCTCCAAAGAACGGCACCTCCACGCGCAAGCCGTATGTAATGTTGAGGTTGTCTCTAAGTTTCCACTGATCCTGTCCGTAAACGCCTAGATATTTGACGTCGAGCGGCTGGATGGGGATCGAGACGCCCGGGATATTATTGTACCGAACGCTGAATCTCACCGGACTTGCCGTGGAGGGGACTCCATTCAGAAAAGCGTTCGCATCCGTATAGAAATCGGCTAGGGATCTATACGAATAGATGCTCTGAGATTGTGGGAAAAAGATGTTGAGGGAGTGATACTTCTCAAGGCTCATTCCCATCTGGAAAGTATGTGATCCTCTGAAAAACGAAAGGTTGTCCTGTACCTGGAACGAGTTATATTTGAGCGTGTTCAGCGGCGTGAAAGGCTCGTACCCGAACGACGTATAGGCCGTGTTGGCACTTAGGCCAGCGATTCCTGTGCCGGCCGTACCGTCATGAATGTCCACGAGCGGGAAAAGCTTCGTCGTGTTAGGACGGCTTTCATCCTGCTTCGTATAGCCGACGATCAGACTATTCGCGACTCTCGGGCCGAACGACGACGTCCACTCACCTACGAACGAGTCAATGTCCTCCTTGATCTTGTAGCCAGAGTTTTGGAAGCTGAGATACCGTGCGCCCTGCGATCCGCGTCCAAAACCAGCATTGCTGGAGGACGTGCTGATCGGGTTATCCGTCAGGGAGCGCAGACGCAGATAACGGAACGTCAGCCTGTTCGTATCGTTGACGTTCCAGTCGTTACGGAAAAGAAACTTAGTCGCGGGAATCTCGAAGTTATAGTTCTGATACGGTCCGGTCTCGTAGCCAAACCTAGTGCTCAGAAATGTGCTTAGAGCGTCAAGATCTAGCCTAGAAACCCGTGATAACGTGCCAGCCTCGCAGCCGGAGCCGGGAGTATTGAAAGCGACTGGACATGCAGTAAAGTTGTGTGCCGGCCGCGAGGTTTTTTCGTTTTCATAGCTAAAGAAGAAGAAGGCCTTGTCGCGTCCAGATTTGAATGCCGGACCGTTATTCTCGCCGAAATTAAAGTACGGCAGAGCTCCGCCAACCGTGAAGCCCCAAAGCTTAAAGTCTGACTGACCGCGGTTAAAGATAAGATTGCCGTTCTTCGTTCCGCCGAATGTCTCGTTCCGCCAGTTATAGTAAGCGGAGCCGTGATAGGTGTTAGTCCCACTCTTGGTTACCGTGTTGATACCGGCTCCGGTGAAATTACCCTGACGCACGTCGTAAGGGGCCACATTGATCTGAAGCTCCTGAACGGCTTCGAGCGAGATCGGCGAGACCCCGGTACGCTCGCCGGGTTGGGAGCTTAGTCCGAACGAATTATTAAAATAAGACCCGTCAACCGTGATGTTGTTCATTCGGGCGTCCTGCCCCGCGACTGACCCGCCGAAGTTTCCCGTTGCATTGAAGAACGGCGAAAGCTTGGCAAAATCGTTGATGCGTCTGCCGGTCGTCGGTATGGTGGTGAGCACGTCATTCGAAACATTTGTTGACGCTCCCGTTCGGACTTCGCTGAATGTTTCATCACCGGTCACGGTGACCTCGACGTTGGTTTCGGCGACGCCCAGCTTGAAATTTAATGTCGATGCATTACCGAGGCTAGTTGTCACATCCCGACTAATTTGTTGTTTGAAGCCCGACGCTGAGACGGTGACAGTGTACGGCCCGCCAACCCGCAGACCGGAAAGGTTGAAACGACCATCATCGTTGGTCACGCTGCTGGATTTGCTGCCTGTAGGCTCATGAACTATCGTCACGGTAGCTCCACTTATAACAGCTCCGTTCGTATCCACGACGGTTCCGACGATCTCTGAAGTTGTAACCTGGGCGGTCACAGATACCGTAACGATAATGGCAAAAAGCACTGCCATGATCGATCGTATAATATTTTTATTCGTCATTTTTTTGTTGACCTCGTTGATTTAATTTCCTAAGAGATTATTGCTTTGAAACATCACCTGCGGAGGTGGATTTTCGTTTTCTTGGATTTTTATCTTACTTTTTGGATTTTGTGCTTAAAAGATATTTCTTTTTTAGCTTTTACGCAAGCTGATGCGTGGCCACTCTGGCGGCTACAACTCCTTATAATATATGCACCTGAGCATTGCATTTTACTACAACGATCCCTGGCCGCAACGTGGCAAGGGTATGAGTGCCGTGCATACTCGTACAGGAATGCAAATTGAGTTCCGCAAAACTTACGGTTTACGGGTTTTTTGTCAAAACAATCACTATTACCTAGAAACGTTAATTTGCGATCAATTTCACATTAAATTCAGCTAAATTGGCACTTGGGCAACAACTTTTACAACTAAATCTTTAGAGCGGCGTCTAAATATTTGCATTTTGTATCATTTTCGGTTACAAAATACGCGTCGGAGGCTGGATTTTTCGAAAAGCTTGTAAACTAAGGCTTTTGTGCGGGTACCGGAAACTTGACTTTTTTGTAAAAATGGCATAACTTGTTTTCGCAAGCCAACTGTTGCACAATATACGTTTGGTTTTTTACAGGTAGTTTAGGAATAGAAATAAAGGGGAAATAATGGCAGAGGTAGAATACGCTACATCATCATACAAGACGCCACTGCATCATCGGATCATAGCGAGTATGCCCGTCAAGGCAAGCTGGATCGACGCAGGCACCGGAGAGACCATAAATGTGGAGGGAATGACCGAGAACGTTGGCGAAACCAGCGCCCTCGTCAATCTTGAGACACTGCCGCCCGTGGGCTGTGAAGTTCGTCTTAGGATCATGGAAGAAAATAAGACGATCGTCGATGTCACCACACAGGTTATCCGTGTCGAACGCGATCCGAGCAAGCCGATGGCCGCTCTTACCATTTTGGAAAATGTAAAAAAATGGAAGAATACGGCTATGACTGCTGCTCAAAAATGGGTCACGAGGCATTGGCAACTTAATTACGAGGAAGAATGGGTTAATTAGTTAACAGACCACATTCGTTATCATACCAAGAGCGGGAAATTTCGTAAGAGATCTCCCGCTTTTGCTTATTTTATCTTATCTTTACGATCCCAACTGTAAACTTAACAGGAATCTCGCTTCCAAAAGCGTCCGAAACCGCCCGTGCAGCAAGCCGATCGGAAAAGCCGACCTTCGTTTCGCCCTCCGGAGCGTCACTCGCGATGTCGAATGTGATCGCGACGTTCCCCGTTCGACCAGCCGAATCGACCAAAATACCGAGCTGCCCTTTGTCAGCGTGATCGTTGTTTACTGTAACCACAGTTTCCTTTGAATTTTCGTTCGCTAGCCAAACTCTAGGATTGGTAAGCACAGAGCCGTCAAATTCCAAAGTAAAACTCGCCGCCGCCCATTCACTGGAGCCGTCGGTTTCGATGAAAATCGTCACTGTACCGCCTGGTTCGGTGACAGCATCGCGAGCCTTTATTTCACTGCCAAAAAAATATCGCCAGAGATCTTTGAGGAGTGTATCTTCTTGAAAAGCAATCTCAATCGGACCGGTAGGGCCGCCGACGGGCGTTAGCGCGTCAAGACCTGTGATATAACGCCGCGTTTGAACCGTATCTGTTGCGTCGATCACGCCATTGCCTCGCGTTGAGATCGGTGACGAATCCGCACGCTGATATTCGCTGGTCGCCGTATTCGGGGAATCGAGCCCGACCACAAATCGCCGGACCTGCACAACGTCGCCGGATAATACGCTGGCGTCGCCATCCGGACGCGGAGCAACATCGCTTTCGAATCCCTGCGGGGTCGGTGTGGCAGTCGGAGTTGCCGTAGGTGTGGCTGTTGGGGTTGCTGTCGGAGTCGCGGTTGGCGTTGATGTCGGTGTCGGCGTACCCATGCCCTGGGACGTTGCCTGGGCCAAATAGATCTCGTCGCCATCGCTCCGAGTGTTATTGTCCGCCTGGTTGCCCGCCGCATAAAACGTCACGGGCCCCATATTTGTTGCGGGTGCGATCCAATTGAAATTCCAAAGTGCTCCTCCTTGCTGTCCGGCCGCCGTACCTTCTAGCGTATGTTCGATGTAGAATCGCCCGTTGTTGGTGTCCGTCTGAGTTGCGGTAGATAAATTCGCAAACGTTCCAGCGGCATTTTCTGATCCGTCTAGGGCGGTCAGCTCAAACCCCCATCGCAATCTCGTCGGATTGGGATTGATATGTCGAACCTGTATTTGGTACGTTTGTCCGGGCTGATAATTAGCCGGTGCAGAAAGGATCGCAAATTGGCCATTGCCAGGGTCGCTGCCATGACAAGCAGTACATGAATTCTCGCTGGGCGCACCTGTGAAACTGGGGGGAGGACGGCTGGAAAGGGACTTAACGACATTGATCATATGTTGATCGCCGAGCAAGACGGCTACGCCACCAAATACGAACACCAACACAACAACTATCTTGAGCCTTTTCATCGGGTACGCACCTCTGCATCAAATTGTATCAGTTCAACGAACGGCGAGGGGAATACCGGGAATTGGCGCAAGAGTCGTGCCAGTTTGGAAACCTCGAAAAACTGAAACATGATCCCGAACGTGACCCAAATAATCGCAATTTTCTCCGATAATTTGGATTTTAATACAGCATTCAGAATCGACGGGACAAGTTAAAGCCAATGATGATCCTATGGGGCCGGAGCACCAGATTGCTCGAATTATAACGGCTCGTCGTTGTCGTTTGCGTATTTGAGAATGTGAGTGCAAACGAGTGTTCGCCGATATTTCGCTGCACTCCGAAACCCATCGACGGGTGCGACTCGTTGCTAAAGCCGGTCACAATTCCACCGCTGCGAATCGCGCTCACGCGGCCTAACTTGAAACCGGTACGCGCCGCAAAGTCGAACAATGCGACGACATTCCTGGTGATCAACACACTAGCACCAAAGCCGTAAGTTGCCCCGTGTACCGGGAGCCGAAACGAATTTGCAACTGCCGCCGGCGGAAAAAAGTCATTCGGTCGCGGATCGAACCTCCGCTGCCCGTTGGCATTCAGATGAACCGCTGGAGAAAAGAAGAGATAAACACGCTTGCCGACTCTTCCTGAGACCATGGTTTGAAGGTTGTAAGTGTACTCTTCAGTAAAATTGTCATTGCCTTCGACGCTCGCATACGTTGAGACCGCGATCGGATGGTTCTTGTCCTGAGCGATCCAGTTATAGCCGAGACCGATCTCGATCACACGGCATAAACCACGTTGGCACAAGGGTGAACGATAGGCTGATGCGTAGAGCTTGTCGGTAATTCCGTAACTAACACCAAACGAAGCGATCCCAAAACTGTCGAGCCCGAACAATGACCGGGCGCTTGAACTGAGCGGGTCGAGCTGCTGCGTAAATCGATGCGTAAATGCCAGATTCCACGTTCCTTTCGGAACATGCTTTGGCGTCGGGACATTGACTACCCGATAGTCGTACGGTTCGTATCCCTTTTCGAAATCAAACCTTGTTTTCTTATCGTCATCGGTTTTTTTTTGATCTTGCGGAGTGGACGCAACCGCCTTTGGCTCAGTCTTGATTTGAGTATCCGCACTAAGGTTTTCAAACGTGCGTTTTACCGTGTCTATTCGAATGCGTTCGCCGTTGACCTCGACGATCGCAACGCCACTCTCGACGGGGTCGAAGCTAACTTTTACACTCGGTATTTTCTTCTCGTCGGTTTGTGCCGGTTTTGTATCAGTCTTTGTCGCCGTGTTGGCGGCGACAGGTTCCTGACTGAAGGCCGTGGAAAAAACAACAAGCAGAATAACGAGGGTCAATACCGCGACTCCAAATATCCGTTCGATATGGGTTCGTAACATTTCGATTTCCTCCGAAAGGCAGGTCAAAAGCTGGGGAACACTGTTTTTAAAATTTTGTCGCAATGACTGTGCCAGAAAAGTCAGGTTGTCTGGTCGCAACACGACAAACAACGTATCATTGGTTCGAGGCATCATTTATTCGATGAGAACGTTGTTATTTACCTTCCTTGCGGTTCTGTTGTGCGGGGTGTCGATCCTGGGTCAGGAAAAACCGCTTTCGCAGGCCGAGTACGTCAAGATGCTCTATGAGCTGCCCAAGAATCCGGGCGGCAAGGGCGATATTGTCGTGGCTCTCAGGCGGCGCGGGATAGAGTTTGCTCTAAACGACGGTGTTCGCAGCCTTACGCGGTCAAAAAGCGCAAATGACGACGAGTTGAAACGTGCTTTGGAAGAGGCGGACAGACGTCGGCAAAACCCTGGCGGTGCTAAATTGCCTGTCGCCGCAGAATTGAATACGCTTCTCGAAAATACGACCAAAAACACTATCGAAGCCGCTGGTGACATGCCTGATTTTGTCGTCAAGCAGCAGATCCAGCGTTCGGTAGCCTATGCCGGAACCGGAAATTTTCGCAATCAGGACAAGCTGATCGTAGCCGTCAGCTACCGTTCGTCGGGGGAAGAAAACTATAAGCTTCTATCTATCAACGGCATTCCCCAAAATGTCGCCGAAGCACGAGGCAGCTACGAGCAGGCGGGCGGCACCAGCTCGACCGGTGAATTTGTCACCATGCTCGCGACCATCTTCAAGCCGGAAAGCAAGACGCGGTTTGAGGCGGTCGATACCGATGTTGTGCTCGGACGAAGAACCGTAGCGTTCGACTTCGTTGTCGACCGAGACCGAGCCAAGCAGATCATCACCTCCGTTGGCGTCTCGGCGGACTCGGTCGTCACCGGCATCAAAGGTCGCATTTGGATCGACCGCTCGGACGCCCGCGTGCTAAAGATCGAAAGCGAGGCGACAGATATCCCACCGACTTTCCCGGTCAGGTCGGCGCGTCGAAGCATTGAATATGATTGGGTCAAGATAGAGGACGGCAGATATCTCTTGCCCTCACTTTCAGATGTTCGTCTGATCGCGACCGGCAAACCGAAAGATTACGAGACGAGGAATGTGATAAGGTTCAAGAATTATCAGAAATATGGAAGTGAGGTGCGTATCCTTGATGACGACATCAAGCCCGATCCGGAACCGACGCCGATAAAGCCGTAGTTCTGAACTCAAAGCTTAATTGAGGGCGTAATAAGCACCGGCAGCGGCGACGCCGAGCCAGACGAGGCCCTTGCCGAGGAAGAATAGGAACGCGATGTAGCCCGCACGCTTGGTCCACTTGCGTGCCGGGCATTTTTTCTTGTTTGGCTCGTCCTGCATACGCTACAATTCTCAAGATACAATTTTCGCGGCCTGATTTCAAACCTTCCGGGCCGACATATGTTAAAGAGTAAACTGCTGGCAAAAAGTGTCTTCCCGGTGCTGATGTTCGGCCTCTCGGCAACCGTTACCGCGCAGCTTGCTCCGCCGAGGGAAGAAAACAAACGTGAGGCTGACTTGATAGAGATCATCAAACTCGACAAAACCATCAAGCTCGATATTAAATACGCGACCGCCGATAATTTTGTCGGCAAACCGGTCTATCCCGAGGCACGTGCTTTTTTGCAAAGGCCGGCGGCCGAAGGCGTGGTTCGCGTTCACAAATGGTTGGGCCGTCAGGGCCTCGGCGTAGTGATCTACGATGGCTACCGTCCGTGGGCGATCACAAAGTTGTTTTGGGAAACGGTAAGGCCCGATCAGCGTGAGTTTGTCGCCGATCCGGCGAAAGGTTCAAAACACAACCGCGGCTGTGCCGTCGATCTCGGCATTTTTGACCTAAAGACCGGCAAGGCGATCCCGATGCCGTCGGCCTACGACGAATTCACCGAGCGTGCATCGCCCAATTACTACGGCGGCACCGACGAGCAGCGCAAAAACCGCGACAAACTCCGACAGCTAATGGAAGCCAACGGCTTCACCGTCAACCCCAACGAGTGGTGGCACTTCGACTTGGTAGGCTGGGAGCAATACGCGATCTACGACATTGCGTTTTCTGAAATAGCAAAGAAAAAGAATTAGCCGCAGATAAACACCGATGACGCGGATAAGAAGAAACATATCTTAATCTGCGTCATCTGCGTCATCTGCCGCCAAGCTTCTATGGTTTTGTCGGAGCCGTTGCCGGTGCCGCCGGACGCGGTGCCGGGGCTTCGACCTCGATGCGGATCGCGATCTCGTCGGCGATCACCGGCGTCGTTGTTCCCGGGAGGTTACCGCCGTAGTTGACTCCATAGTCGCGGCGGTTGAGCTTGGTCTCGGCGGTAAATCCCATTCGAGCACCACTTCGCTCACCCGCCGGAAGAAAGCCGGCAATTGTAAACGGGAACGAGATCGTCTTCGTAACGCCCTTCATCGTAAAATCACCCGTCACCATCCAGCCTTTACCCTTTTTCTCAACCTTACTGCTCTTGAAAGTAATATCGGCGAATTTCTCGACCTCAAAAAAATCCTTCGATCGAAGATGGTTGTCCCGTCCGGGTACGCCAGTATCAACGCTGGTAGCCTTAGCGGTAAATTCGACCGTCGATTTGTCCACGTCCTTAGCGTCGTAATTGATATTACCCGTGAAGTCTCTGAAAAAGCCCGGTATCTCGATCAGACCGTTGTGTTTGACCTTAAACCCGATCGCGGAATGGGATTTGTCAAAGCCGTAAGTTCCGCTCACGCCGACCGGAGCGGCGGCGGCAAAGCGGTCGGCAAAGGTGATGCTGGTCGCCTGCGTACCGGCCTGTGACAAGATGATGAATGTGAAAAACGCAATGCTCAACACTAGTGAAACTCGTTTCATAACAGTTAACTCCTCTATTTCCAATAACTATTTGATCGCCAATGCGATCGAAAACTTAGCGGTTCTCGGTGAAGCTGATGCTTTTTTAACAAAAAGCATATAATCGCCCGTCGCCGGAACCACAAACTCAAGCGTCGGCACGGCCAGTTCGGTACTTTCGTAGTTGACCTCGTCATTGAACACACGATACGAGAAGCGGTCTGAGTTAGAGTTTGTAATATAGACTTTCTGGCCTTTCCTCGCACCGAATACGTATTCCTGTTCCTGATCGCCGGAGAGTGTCCCCGACAAGGTCGTCATACTTTTGCCTTTGGCAAACTTTACGCGTCCTGGCTCAGCTTTCCCGCCGTTCTGAGCAAATGCCGACACGGCTAGTGCAAAAAACACAACAACTAACAAAATGGATACTTTTTTCATTTATTCAACTACTCCTGATCGTACACGGCTTACCTGATCGAGATGCTAATCGAAAATCTAGCTGAGCGCGGCCCGGCGATCTTTTTTCTTACCGTTAATAAATATTCGCCCGACTCTGGCACTTCGAATGAATAGGTCGGCGAACTATCAAAATCACCCTCGGAAAAATTCATTTCATCAAACACCCGAAAGTCGAACCGGCTCGATGTCGCGTTTTTGATAGTGACAGTTTGACCCTTTGCGGCCGCAATGACGTATTCCATCTGCTGGCCATTCCTGAGCGAGCCTGCAATTTGGCTACTCGTAGTTCCGGTAGCAAAACTGATCCGGTTTGGCTCAGCCTTTCCTCCGTTCTGTCCGTACAAGAAAGGCGCCGCCGCTAGAGACAGCACGAGTAAACCAAAAGTTGAGATAGTTCGTAGAAAATTACGCACTGATATTCTTTCTGATAATATTACACGCAAAGACCAGACAATTGAAAGGAGTTCCGCAAAACGATGTACAAACCCGAACCAACCGAATATGGCGAATATTACGGCAAATATATTTCGCTCGTCCACGAGAGCGATATCCGTGAAGCTTTTGCGCGCCAGCCCGCCGAACTGCGTTCTCTTTTCGATGACGTCGCCGAGGAAAAAGGTGCCTTCGCCTACGAGCAAGGCAAATGGACGATCAAAGAATCGCTAAGCCATCTCATCGACGGCGAACGTATCTTCGCCTACCGCATGCTTCGTATCTCACGCGGCGACGAAACGCCGATCGAGGGCTTTGAACAGGACGGTTACATCGAGAATTCAAACGCCAACAACCGCTCCTTTGCCGATCTGCTCGAAGAATTCGAACTGGAACGCCGCGCCAACGTTCTCTTTCTCAACAACCTCGACGCGACGGGCCTAGCCAGAATGGGAACCGCCAGCGGCGTACCCGTCTCTGTCCGTGCCCTAGCCAACATCTCGATCGGGCATGTGCGACATCACTTAACCATTCTGAATGAAAGATATCTGGTAAAATAGTGGTGTGAATAAATCGAATATTCCAGACTCACTCCGGTGGAAAGAGGGTTTTGAACTCCTCAATGAATTCCGTCGGAAAGAGATCAGAGAAAGTAGCATCGTAAAGGATGGTCCTATTTTGCAAAGCGCTCTCGATTCCGCGATATTTTTGAACACTCAGAAGAAAGAGACTGGACTAGGCAAACTAGGCCTCTTGCTCCAACGAATGAGTGAATGATGATCAGTCTCATACAAGAAGCGGCCGAACTACAGAAACTCTTCGAATCTCAAGGGAAGGGCTTCTTTTTCGTCGGCGGTATGGCAGTTCAGATCTGGGGGCAGCCGCGGCTTACGACGGATATCGACTGCACTATTTTTACCGGTCTTCAGAACGAAGATGAACAAATATTGGATCTGATAAAGAACTTTAAGGCGCGATTCAAACGTGACGAGGATGCCTTGCAACATGCTCGAGTGCACCGAGTGCTGTTACTAGAAAGTAGCCTGGGAACCGGTATCGATATAATGTTGAGCGGTCTCGCTGATATTAGCGAAGAGTTGGAACGATCCTCATATCAGGAATTTACGCCCAACGTCTCGCTCAGGGTCTGCTCGGCCGACAGTCTGATAGCCTTCAAGACCGTTGCAGGACGCCTTCAGGACTTTGCCGACATCGAGAACGTCCTCGTAAAGCAACAGGACCTCGACTGGGAATATATTGACCGTTGGCTCGGCCATGCTTCGGAATATCACGACTATAGTGAAAACATTGCGATGCTCCAACGACTCAAGAAGCAACACTACCGCCCGTGATCTACGACGCCATCATTATCGGCGGCGGTGCCGCCGGGTTGTTTTGTGCGATCACGGCGGGGGGACGTGGGCAGAAGGTTTTAGTGATCGAGCACAATGCCGAGGTCGGGCGAAAGATCGTGATCTCGGGCGGTGGGCGGTGTAATTTTACGAACAAGGACGTCACGGCCGAGAATTTCATTTCGCAGAATCCGCATTTCTGTAAATCGGCACTCGCCGGATATATGCCGCAGGATTTCGTCGAACTCGTCAAAAAACACAGGATCTCATTTTACGAGAAAAAGCTCGGCCAGCTATTTTGCCGCGAAAGCTCTCGTGCGATCGTGGACATGCTGCTGACCGAGTGCCGCAAAGCTCGCGTTGAGATACGGACGGGCTGCAGAGTCTCAGGAGTCAGCAAAGACAACTCATTTCGCGTCGAAACCAACCACGGCATTTTTGAATCGAAAAATCTTATAATCGCATCCGGTGGTCTTTCATTTTCAAAGATCGGTGCGACTGATTTTGGTTATTGCATCGCAAGGCAATTCGGACTGAAGGTCGTCGAGACACGCCCGTCGCTCGTCGGACTCGTACTAGAAAGCAAGAAGTACGCCGACCTCGCGGGAGTCTCGCTGGACAGCGTCGTTTCAAGCGGCAAACAGAGCTTTAGCGAGAATATCCTGTTCACGCATCGCGGCCTTTCCGGGCCGGCGATAATACAGGTATCGAACTACTGGCGAAAGAGCAATTCCGTTTCGATCGACCTCTTACCTGGAACCGACGTCGCCGAGTTGCTCGCGGCAAACCGCCGCGGCCGTCGAACGCTCGCTAATTTTCTAGGCGAAATTGTGCCGCAGAGTTTTGCGGACGCCTTTGCGGCTAATGCAAACAAACCTCTGAGCGAATTATCCAATCGCGAGATCGAAGACATCGGAGCACTCTTCAATTCGTGGCAAGCCAATTTCTCCGAAACCGAAGGCTATGACCGGGCCGAGGTGACGCTCGGAGGCGTATCGACAGTTGAGCTTTCGTCAAAGACGATGGAAGCGAAAAAAGTGGCGGGACTCTATTTTATCGGCGAGGTAATCGATGTGACCGGTTGGCTCGGGGGCTACAATTTTCAGTGGGCGTGGTCGTCAGGCTTTGCTGCCGGAAACGAGGTTTAAAAAGGCGAGGGCGACGTCTCCCACACCGTCGCCCTCTTTTTTCGCGGCGCACACAGGGCGTGTACGGCCCGCGAAAACCGTGTAAATACAAACAACTTTAACTAAGGGAGTAAAATTATGTGGGTTTATAGAAATTTTGCACAATAGATATACGCTGTCAAGGAAAAAGTGTTTAACTCGTCGCCGGTCCTCGAAAATCGTCTATATCCATCCCAAATTTCTCTTTCACGTACTCTTCCTGAGCCTGGTTTACATTTCGAAGATTCTCCAGCCGACGCTGCGACTTCCTGATGTGAACACTTGTCCGCGCCGCCATTTGAGCAAGCATATCACGTCCCTCGACCATCTCGGCCTCGACCTTTAGGCGAAGCTCGTAAAGCTCCGAAACCTCAGCCTCAGCCTGCTCCGTATCAAGAGCGGCGAACCTCGTTTTGATCTGGTAGATCTGGCGAACCGCACGTGTCCATTCGTCACCGATCGTGTCACCGGAGACGAGATCGGGGCTGTTTCGATAATCTTCGACAAGCTGATTTAGCTTGACCTGATCGCCTGCGGAATACGCGGCGTTAAGCTCGGCCATGAGAATATGGCGTTTCTCTTTCTCTTCCGGGTCGAGGGCAAGGTCGGGGTGAATTACGCGGGCGAGATTGTGATACGCCTTCTTGGCTTCGGCAGTCGGTGCAAAATCTAATAGAGCGTTAGCCGCGTCCTCGGCGGCTCGGGCAGCAGATTCCTCGGCACGCCGTCGCAGCTCCTCGGCCTTTTTCTTTATCTCTTCGTCGTCGGGAACCAGCTTATATTCTTCTTCCGCGATCTGCGCCTCAATCTCGTCGTGTTCGGCGTACAGCCGGGCGACGTCCATAGTGTACTTCGCCTCAAACCGCTGCAAATCCGCACGCAGATCGGCCATGTGCTCTTCGCGGTCGGCAAGCCGGTCCTTGAGCCGGTCGAGAACGCGGAGCTTTTTGTCGAGTTCGATCTGTTCGGGGCTGGTCATGAGTAAAGGTTCATCGGCTGCGTGAGCAATGCAAATGGATCGGCGACGTTCAAGGCTTCGTGAACAAAGAACGGTTCACCAGCCGCGACGCCGATCAACGAGCCGTAAAATCTTGACCGATTTTCGATCTCGTCGAGATACGTTTTGCTCGTAAGCATCGTCTCAGGCTCGGTCGAATTCGGGTCGAAGAACTGCGAACGATGAGCCCGGATCGCGTCCATTTTCTGCTCGAGAAAATCCGAAATATCAACGATGAACGACGGCAACACGCTGCGCGAAAACACATTGTGAGCGACGATCGGCGGCGGTATCTTGTCGTCTGCGGATTCGGGATCGTAATTTCGCATCGCCACGAGTCGCGCGCACTCGCGCACGAGCGTCGCGATATGGTCGTGGTCAGGATGCGTGTCACCCGATTGATGCGTCAGTATCGCACGCGGTTTCAAACGCCTTAGTGCACGAACCATCGCTGTCCGCTCCACATCCGTCACAAACACATGACCGTCCGGCAAGCCAAGATTGTCACGAACATCAAGCTCCAATATTGTCGCCGCCTCTTCCGCCTCAACCGCACGCCCCTCGACGGTGCCACGCGTTCCCATTTCGCCACGCGTCACGTCGAGAGCACCGGTTCGGTAGCCGAGCGCCTTTAGCTTGAGCATGGTGCCGCCGACCGACAATTCAAGGTCGTCAGGGTGCGCGAAAACAGCAAGGATATCGACTTCACTCATCGGTCTAATTTACCACAAGGGTTTGATACTATTCATTTATGAAGCTAACGGTTCTCGGTTCCGGCACGTCGATACCGCATCCTCGGCGGGCAAGTTCCGGTTATTGGCTAGAAACCAGCGGCGGAATAGTGTTGCTCGATTGCTCCGCGTCGATCGGGTCGCGTATGGCTGCGAACGGGCTTGACTGGCCGAATTTGGACGCGATCTGGATCTCGCATTTTCATTTGGATCATGTAGGCGGCCTCGCACCTTTGCTGGCTGGCACTAAACACGCTGGGCAGATGAAGGAGCGTACAAAGCCGCTGCGGGTCTTTGGCCCTGTGGGTTTGAAAAAGCTTCTCAACTCTTTCAGCGAAGTTTACAACTATCGCCTGCTCGAACAGCCGTTCCCCGTCGAAATCATCGAGATCGAAACGCTCGAACCATTCGACCTTTTGCCCGGCGTCGAAGCGACCGCTGCGAAAACTCCGCACACGCCTGAGAGCCACGCTCTTCACATCCGCGACGGCGAAACGACGCTCGTGTTTACCGCAGACACCGGTTTTGACGAATCGCTCGCAACCCTGGCCAACCGTGTCGATCTGTTCATCCTCGAATGTTCCTTCGTAAAAGATAAGCCAGCCCCAAAGCACCTCGAACTAGCCGAAGCGATCCACGTCATCCGCAAAGCAAAGCCCAAACGCGCAATGCTGACGCATTTTTATCCTGAGTGGGATGAGGTTGATTTTGAAGAAGAGTTAGCGAAATTCTCACCGATGTGTGAGGTGGTCGAGGCAGTAGAAGGGCTTCTACTTTCTGTTTAGAGGTGAAGAGAGGCTACAATCCCTCCGATGCTAGTCCCTGAAAGGGACACATGTAATAGCGTCGGGTGGAACCCCATTCGCGCCAACTTAAGGGAAAAAGAATGGAAAAGAGATGACATAATGAAGGTGCAAAAAACAATCCTGTAAAGGAGTGAAAAACTTCAAAATGGCATCTCTATTAATAGGAAATAGCACTTTTTCGAGAGTTGT
>JANPDK010000038.1:0-13210 GCA_031431415.1 Acidobacteriota bacterium
ATAAACTCGGACGCGATTATCGAGGCGACCCGAGCGCGGCTTTGCTCGAGGTTCTCGATCCGGAACAGAACAGCACGTTTCGCGACCACTACCTCGATGTAGATTACGACCTGTCGCAGGTGTTCTTTATCGCGACGGCGAACGTGCTCCACACGATACCTTGGGCGCTACAGGACCGGCTTGAGATCGTCAGCCTTTCCGGCTACACCGAGCGTGAAAAGGTCGAGATCGCGAAGCAGCATCTGATTCCGAAACAATGCGAGAACAGCGGCATCGACGCGAATAATGTTGTCTTTACCGACGACGGTATTCTCGAAACGATCCGTCACTACACGCGCGAGGCCGGAGTTCGTAATCTCGAACGCGAGATCGGCTCGTGCCTGAGAAAGATCGCACGCAAGTTCGTTGCGGCCACCGACAAGACCGATTTTCGCGTGGTTATCAACGCCGAAAAAGTGCAGGAACTGCTCGGCACTATTCGATTCCGTAAACAAGACATCGCCCGTATCAGCGAGATAGGACTTGTCAACGGACTGGCGTGGACTGAGGTCGGCGGCGACGTTCTCCAGGTCGAAGCGACTCTCGTCAAGGGAAAGGGAGAGGTCACGCTCACCGGAAAGCTTGGAGAAGTGATGCAGGAATCGGCGAAAGCCGCTCTAACCTGCGTTCGCAGCCGTGCCGAGGAACTCGGCATCGATCCGGCAGACTTCAACGAGAAGAACCTCCACATCCACGTGCCCGAAGGTGCGATCCCGAAGGACGGCCCGTCGGCGGGAATCACGATGGCGACGGCGATGGTCTCGGCGCTTACCAAACGTGCGGCGCGGCATGATGTGGCGATGACCGGCGAGATAACGCTTCGCGGCAAGGTTTTGCCGATAGGCGGCGTCAAAGAGAAAATGCTCGCGGCACATCGCTTTGGCCTGAGAACGCTGATCCTTTCAAAAGAGAACGAAAAAGATCTCGTCGATATTCCTGACGAGGTTCGCGACGATCTGACGATTCATCTGGTTGACACAATCGACGAAGTTCTCAAGTACGCACTCGTTTACGATGTGGACGAGGACGTGCTTGAAACTCCGCAGATATGGAATGCGGACGTTCCGGCGGCTGACATCGCGACGACGATCGAGTAGATATGAAGATCACATCCGCCGAGTTCGTTAAAAGCGCGTTCGAGCGGGCACATTGGCTTGACGACGTTCGGCCCGAGATCTCGTTTCTTGGCCGTTCGAATGTCGGGAAATCGTCATTGATAAATTCGCTCCTGCTTCGCAAAGGTTTAGCCCGCACATCGAACACGCCCGGCCGCACGCAGAGCATCAATTTCTTTTTGATAAACGACAAGTTTTACTTTGCGGATCTGCCGGGCTATGGTTACGCACGCGTTTCGAAGAGTATGCGTGCTGATTGGGGTGAGATGGCTCGTGAGTATCTTGATGACCGCAAGGAACTCGCACTGTGCATCCAACTCATAGATTCGCGTCATCCGCCGACACCTCTGGATCTGCAATTGAACGAATGGGTAGTGCATAACGAAAAGCCGAGAATTATCGTCGCTACCAAGGCCGACAAGCTGACAAATAATGAGCTTCGCAAGGCGATGGCCACGACCGAAAAGATACTCGATGGAGCCAAGGTAATACCTTATTCCGCGACCACAGGGAAGGGCCGCGAAGAGGTCTGGTCGGCGATTTTGGCGGCGGTGGAAAATTATTAGTTTTTTTGGTTGATTTTGTGCATCCAATGTTGTAATAATTAAAGCATCCTTTAGTTTCTGGGATTCTTGATAGAGCCACGAGGCTCATTCACTAGCATTACTACATACATCCATACGATATTTCTCCGCTTTCTTAGCTTCATTTCAGATTTTAGATGCGCGTGACACGCGCGAGATTATCGTAAATACCGCAATTGTGTTCAACACATTACACACCTCATTAAGATAGACACGAATGGCTACTAAAACTACGCAAAGTCGCAAGCCGCGAGCCGCTAAGGCTGAAGAAGAGATCGTCGACATCGAAGCCCAGGATTCGGAATCATCAAACGGCGAAACCATCGCTGCTTCGAAAGGAGGCGATGTCGTCTTGGATCTCGCCGGCCTCAAAGACAACTCGATCAGCGAGCTCACCCATATTGCTAAAGAAATGGGTATCGAGAACGCGACCGGTTTACGCAAGCAGGAACTTATTTTCAAGGTTCTCGCCACACAGACCGAGAAAAGCGGACTTATCTTTTCGGAGGGCGTGCTCGAGACACTGCCGGATGGGTTTGGCTTCCTGCGAGCACCGGAATACAACTATCTGCCCGGCCCTGACGACATATACGTCTCGCCTTCGCAGATCCGTAAATTCGATCTGCGTACAGGCGACACAGTTTCGGGGCAGATCCGTCCGCCGAAAGAAGGCGAGCGATATTTTGCGTTGATCAAGGTCGAGGCGATCAACTTTGAGGCTCCGGAGCAGGCTCGCGAGAAGATCTTCTTTGATAACCTGACGCCGCTCTATCCGGACGAACAGCTCAACATGGAGATCGAGACGCAGCCCGACAAGATTGCGGCCCGCGTCATCGACCTCGTCACCCCGATCGGCAAGGGCCAACGTGCCTTGATCGTCGCTCCGCCGCGCACCGGTAAAACGATGCTGCTGCAGACGATCGCAAATTCGATCACGGAGAATCATCCAGAGGTCGTGTTGATCGTTCTGCTGATTGACGAGCGTCCTGAGGAAGTCACGGACATGCAGCGCAGCGTTCGCGGCGAGGTGATCTCATCGACATTTGACGAGCCGCCGACACGCCACGTTCAGGTTGCCGACATGGTCATCGAAAAGGCAAAACGCCTCGTCGAACACAAACGCGATGTCGTTATCCTGCTCGATTCGATCACACGTCTCGCACGAGCACACAACGCCGTCGTGCCGCCGTCGGGCAAGATCCTTTCGGGTGGTATCGATTCCAACGCTCTGCAGCGACCGAAGAGATTCTTCGGCGCGGCACGTAATATCGAGGAAGGCGGTTCGCTGACCATCATCGCGACGGCCCTTATTGATACTGGTTCGAGAATGGACGACGTGATCTTTGAAGAGTTCAAGGGAACCGGTAACTCGGAAATTCACCTCGACCGCAAGCTTTCGGACAAACGTCTATTCCCGGCGATCGATCTGCAACGGTCGGGCACGCGTAAGGAAGAGTTGCTCATCGACAAGGAAAATCTCGCCCGCATCTGGGTTATGCGCCGCGTACTAAACCCGCTGTCACCCGTCGAGCAAATGGAAGTCGTCATCGAACGGCTCGGTAAAACGAAGAACAACGCTGAATTTTTAGCGTCAATGCAGACGTAAGTAGTAGTCAGTTGTCAGTAGTCAGTTGTCAGTTTCGGAAGTCGGTTTAGAAAGCTATTTTCAACGCTTCTGACAACTGACTACCGACAACTGACAATTTTTTTTATGAGAGTCGCTGTCATTTCATCCGAAGCAGTCCCGTACTCCAAGACCGGTGGTCTCGGCGACGTGGCCGGAGCTTTGCCGAAGGCCTTGAAGCAGATCGGCGTCGACGCGTTTCTGGTGACGCCGTGTTATTGGCAGACGAAGGGAGAATATCTTTGGCATACGGCGGTTGATGATCTTTGGGTGACATGGCGAGGGCAGGCGGTTCGGGCGAAGGCATTTTATAGTGAGGCGAACGGTTCGCCTACATTCTTGATCGATTATCCGCCGCTGTTTCATCGTGATTCTATATATGGCTACACCGAGGATTACGAGCGGTTTGCGTTCTTTAATCATGCGGCACTTGCCTTGATCGAACGGCTCGGCTCGGCTCCGGATATTGTTCACCTTAATGATTGGCACTGCGGATTTGCGGCAGTGGAAATGGCTTCCCGCAGGCGCCATGAATCCTATTGGCAACGCACTCGCTCAGTATTTTCAATTCATAACATGGCGTATCAAGGCGGATTTGGCATGGGCCAACTGCAAGCCTTGGGCTTTACATCCGCGTTCGCCCGAAATGCGTTTAATTTCAACGGTTACGCCTCGGCGATGAAGGCGGGACTTGAGGTTTCCGACACGCTCTCGACCGTCTCAAAACGCTATGCTCACGAGATACAGACATCTGAATTTGGGCACGATCTCGACTGGCTTACCAGACTGAGGGCAAACCGCCTGATAGGTATCACCAACGGTGTCGACTACGACGAATGGAACCCCGCGACAGACAAGGAATTGCCCGCACATTTCTCGATAGACGACCTCGCAGGCAAAGCAGAGTGTAAACGTGCTTTGCTCGAACAATTTTCGCTTCCTATCGAGCTCGATCGCCCAATTTACGCTAGTGTGACGCGGCTTACGGCTCAAAAAGGTGTCGAGCTTATTCGTCAAGGAGCGGGCGATATTCTGGCCGCGGGCGGCTTCTTTATTGCTCTCGGATCGGGCGAAAAAGACTCGGAAAAGTTCCTTCAGGCACTTCGTGACTACGCTCCCTCGCGGGTTGGCGTGTACGTCGGTTATAATGAGGCATTGGCACATTTGATCGAGGCCGGAGCCGACATGTTCCTAATGCCGTCGAAATTCGAGCCGTGCGGCCTAAACCAAATGTATTCATTGAGATACGGCACGGTGCCCATCGTTCGTGCGGTCGGCGGGCTCGATGATACGGTGCAGAATTGGGACGGCGTGAGCCAGACGGGCAACGGATTCAAATTTGGCGAATATTCGTCCGACAAGCTGCTCGAAAAGATCTACGAGGCTCGTTTTGCATACGAAGACAAGAAAGCCTGGGCAAAGATCCAAAGCAATGGTATGTCGGTCGACAATTCATGGGAAAACGCCGCGAAAAACTATTTCGAGTTGTACAAATGGACGCTCGGCAATTCGTAATTCATCATTCGTAATTTGTAATTGATTCTAACGGGAGACTTTTCCCTCATTGAATCAATTACGAATTACGAAGTGGCAAATTACGAATTTAGGAAAAATATGATCATCGTTATCATCGGTGCCCAGTGGGGCGACGAAGGGAAAGGAAAGGTTGTCGATCTGCTCGCGGACCGTTTTGATATTGTGTCGCGGTATCAGGGCGGGCATAACGCCGGGCACAGTGTTTATGTCGGCGATAAAGCCTTTGTTTTGAGACTGTTGCCGTCGGGCATTATCCACGAAGACAAAACTTGCGTACTCGGCAACGGCATGGTCATCGACCCGAAGGCGTTCTTCGAAGAGGTCGATCAGATCGCCGATAAGGGAATTTCGGTTTCGCCTGAGCGGCTTAAAGTCTCATCTCGTGCTCATCTGATAATGCCGTATCACAGGGCTCTCGATCACACGTCGGAAGAACGTTTGGGTAATGAGAAGATCGGCACGACGCTTCGCGGCATCGGGCCGGCGTATGAGGATAAGGCGGGGCGTCGAGGTATTCGCGTTGCGGATGCAATGGATCCTGCATTACTGAGGCTTCGGATCGAGCGAAATCTCGAAGAAGCAAACCGCATCATTGTATTGTTCGGCCAACAGCCGCTGCGGGCGGACGAGATCTTGGCTGAAATTTTGCCGCTTGTAGAACGTCTGCGTCCTTTCGTCTGCGAAACCTCGCATTTTCTGGCTGAGGCACGAAAAGCAAACAAAAAGATCCTGCTCGAAGGAGCGCAGGCGACGTTGCTCGATGTCGATCACGGAACGTATCCGTATGTGACCTCGTCAAACCCGACCGCGGGCGGGGCGTCGGTCGGGGCGGGCATTCCGCCACATCACATAACGGGCGTGCTCGGCATCGTCCGCACCTATGCTACGCGTGTCGGCGAAGGTCCGTTTCCTACGGAGATGGTCGATGCGGAAGAAGACATGGCGAATCTGATCCGTCAACGCGGCAACGAATATGGTTCGGTCACCAAACGTCCAAGGCGTTGCGGTTGGTTTGACGCGGTTGCGACTCGCTATGCTGCAGAACTAAATGGCTTCGACTCAGTGGCTTTGACCAAACTCGACGTGCTTGACGCTATCGAGGAGATCAAGGTTTGCGTCGGTTATGAGATCGATGGCCGACGAGTTGATACCTTTCCCGCCGTTTCGAGCGAGTTGCTAAAGATCAAGCCGATCTACGAAACGCTTTCCGGTTGGATGAGCGATACGGTAGGCACCACAGAATTCGATAAGCTACCGGAAAAGGCACAGACTTATGTTCGTTTTCTCTCCGACCAGATCGGCACCGAGATCGGCCTTATTTCGACTGGTCCCGAACGCGACCAGACGATTATCCTAAAGGAATCGGTCATGGAGGGCTGGTTTGCGTAATGCAGAATTGAGAATGCAGAATGCAGAATTATGGCGTCCGTCGAGATAGTTGATTTTACTGAAGAATGGGCCGAGGATTTTGCCTCTCTGAACTACGAGTGGATCGAGAAGTATTTCACGGTGGAGATGCATGATCGCGAAATACTGGATGATCCGCAACAGTTCGTAATCGCTCCCGGCGGACAGATCTTCATGGCGATAGTCTCAAGCCTCGCGACCGGAACGGTTGCTATGATTCCTTCCGGTGAAGACGTGATGGAGCTGACAAAAATGGCGGTCGCTCCTGAGTTTCAAGGCATGGGTATTGCGAATCAACTGATGACTGCCTGTATCGAATATGCCGAGGCAAACGGCACGAGGGTCATCTTCCTCGAATCGCACCGCTCACTTCAACCGGCTCTCGCACTCTACCGAAAACACGGTTTCGTCGAAACGCCTATCGATCCAAATTCGGAATACGCACGTGCCGATATTCGAATGGAACTTGCCATTGCCAACGTCAATATGTAAAATCTTCAATTCGGCCAAAATTGGTCGCGTGGTCCGATAGCTCAGTCGGTAGAGCAAGTGGCTTTTAACCACTGGGTCGCAGGTTCGAGTCCTGCTCGGATCACCACTTCTTTGAAAGGCACTCTTTGTGGGTGCCTTTTTTCGTGTTCTGGTATATTAGAGAGCGATTTAGAAATCTACTGGAGGCCAAGGTATGAGATCCATAATAGTTTTCATTGCGGTTTTGCTGAGTCTCGCGTCGTTTGCGAACGGACAGTACAAGAAGGGAAGTCTCGAAGATAGATTGATCCAACTTGATAGAGCCTGGACGTTCGCCGAACTCAAGGGCGACAAAAAGACTGCCGGAGCGATGGTTGCGGATGACTACGTTGGAACAACTCAGGCAGGCGCGATCGAGGACAAATCAAAATATCTTTCAGAGATCGCTGTCAACGCCGACATGGTCAGGTCGGACGACTACAAGGTTCGCATCTTTGGCAAGACCGCCATAATGACGCATCGGGCCACGGTCGAGGGCGTGAGAAACATAAAAATTCGCAGTACGCACGTGTGGATGAAACGCGGTGGTAAATGGGTGATCGTTGCGCATCACGGGAGCAGAATAATTCCACCTGAGGAGTAACTATGCCGCTTCCTTAGTTGGACGCACGAACAGCGGCCTGAGCAGCCACCAGATCACGCCGTGGGCAACATAGATGGCGGCGATGCCGAGCAGGGCATATTTTGAGTAAAAGAACACGGCCATCGCCATGCCTGCGATGACGATCACGAGGAAGATCCCCTGAAGACTGCCGCCGCTCGATTTCATACTCGTATATCTGATCGTACTGACCATCAGGATCGACAACACAACGATCAAAGCCATCAGAGCATAGCCGTAGTATTGCGACGCGTTATCGCCGTATAAGCTGAAGGGTGCCGGTGCAAAATGAACGAGGGCAGCGAGCAAACCTCCTGCCGGCGGTATCGGAAGGCCGACAAATGCCTTCTTATCAACCTTAGTCGCCCCTTCTGCAAGCTTTATGGGACGCGTCGCTTGCAGGTTAAACCTCGCCAGCCGAAACGCGCCGCACATCAAATAGGCAAACAAAAGACATACGCCGAGATTGTGCCCAAAAGTGTTCTCAGCAAACGCCGGAGCGATCGCCCAAGCATAAACTAACGCTGTCGGAGCGATGCCGAATGTAAGGACATCCGCCAGCGAATCGAACTGGACACCGATCTCGGTCGCCGTTCGGGTTGCCCGGGCAACACGGCCGTCAACCGTATCGAAAAGGATTGCGAGCCCGATCGCGAGGCCGGCGGAATTGAAATAAGTCGCAGCCAACGCCGGATCGGCCGCCGACAGGTCAAACCCGCGTATTGACCAAAGAACCGCCAGATAACCCATCGCCACATTGGCGGCGGTGAACAGGGTCGGGATTACGTAAAGTCCTTTCTTGAGGCCACGGTGTGGCGGTTTTGTATCGCTTTCGCTCATTAATTACGAATTAGGAATTACGAATTAAGAATTGCGAATCTCTGAATTCGTAATTCCTAATTCGTAATTCATCTCCCGATCGTTCCGATCACCGTTTCTCCGCCTTTCACGCGGTCGCCAACCTTGACTTGCAGTTCGACACTCGCGGGCATCGTGAGGTCGGTTCGCGAGCTAAATTTAATAAGGCCGAATTTCTGTCCGCGAGCTAGATTATCACCCGTTTTTGCCCAGCAGACAATACGGCGAGCGAGGATTCCGGCGATCTGCGTGCAGGTAACGGTGATGCCTTCGCCCTCGATGAGCAGGGAATTGCGTTCGTTGACGAGGCTCGCCTCGTCGCTGGTTGCTGGCATTTTGCGGCCCGGGATGTAGTCGATCTGTTTGATCGTACCTGTGATCGGCGAGCGGTTGATGTGAACATTGAGCGGCGAGAGAAAAACGCTGACAAGCTTCGTATCACCATTCTCCTCGATCCGCGTCACACGTCCATCGGCTGCCGAAACGATCAGCCCTTCGCCGGTGGGCACGACACGATGCGGATCGCGGAAGAAATACATCATGAACAGAGCGACCGCCGCAAACGCTATTGTTACCGGCCAGAACCCAAACAACGCAAACGCTGCCGCGATCAGCACCGGTATCAGAACAAAAGGTATTCCTTCTCGAACCATCGCTTAAGGTTACAGGTGACAGGTGACAGGTGACAAGTCCCAAAGACACTCTTCCACCTGTAACTTGTCACTGTTCACTCGTCACCCAAACGAAAAAGCCCGGCGTCATCGAACGCCGGGCGAAGAGGAGGATCGTATGAAGAAACCTTAGCCTCGGACGGGAAAATCTTTTGCATAGCTGTACGCACACCAGGCGGCGAAAAGATGGATAACCCACCCAAACAGACCCGCCGTGCCGATCCACGAAAACCCGGTCAAAATTAGCCAAATTATTCCGATAATAATCCTACCGTTATAGATCTGACCGATCCCCGGGATCAACAAACTTAATATGCCAGCTAACAAAGGTTCTCTCATCTTTAGCAAAAGTGCCTCCGTTTAGATATACGCCGGGGCGAGGCGTTTGTTTCAGAATTTTACGGCGCTTATCTCACCGTCTCACTGTTGCAGGGTGAGCCGGCGTGAGCCGGTCTTTTACCTTTTTGCGATGAATTCTTGCGGCTTGGCCGCTTGCCCGAAGGGCACATAGCCCCGTCCTTTAGGGCGGGGTGGGAGCGAACGAAATGGTTTGTAGGGCGTTTTAACGTCCTTACTCGACCCGCTTTAGCACCGACGGCTAAAGCCCGCCCGATGTAAGCCCGTTAAAACGGGCTGAGGATAATTTGGCGACCCGAACCCCGTCCTAAAGGACAGGGCTATGTGCCGCGAAACGCGGCGGCGGCGAAGCCGACGACTTTGCCCACACCTTCGTTTTCAAGTATTCTGTTCCAACAAAAGGAGAATTAAGAATATGGAACGCAAGACCGCAGACGAGTATCCGCAGGAGTTATTGGATCTTTTTCACGAGTACCAGCACGGCGATATGGATCGGCGGTCGTTTATGGGCAGCTTGGGCAAGTTCGCGGTCGGCGGGCTGACGGCTGTGGCGATCTTCGAAAGCCTGCAGCCGAATTACGCGTGGGCCCAGACCGTTCCTAAGGACGACAAAGACCTTAAGCTCGCCTACGAGACCGTCCAGTCGCCTGCCGGTAACGGCTCGATCAAAGGCTATCTCGCACGCCCTGCCAAAGGCAAAAAATTCGCCACCGTCCTGGTCATCCACGAAAACCGCGGCCTCAATCCGTATATCGAAGACGTCGCCCGCCGCCTCGCAAAGGCCGGTTACATGGCGTTCGCTCCGGACGGTCTGACCTCTGTCGGCGGCTATCCCGGCGACGACCAAAAAGGCGCTGCCGCATTCCGCACGGTCGATCGTAAGAAGATGACTGAGGATTTTGTCGCCGCCGCTCTGTGGCTCAAGAAGCGTCCCGATAGCAAAGGCAAACTCGGGGCCGTCGGCTTCTGCTTCGGCGGCGGCATGGTCAACACCCTCGCCGTCCGTCTCGGCAAAGACTTGGGCGCCGGCGTCCCGTTCTACGGCAGCCAAGCCCCAGTCGCCGATGTCCCCAAGATCATGGCCCCGCTGATGTTCCAATACGCCGGCAACGACGCGGGCGTAAACGGCGGAAAAGCGGCATACGAAATCGCTCTAACCGAGAATAAGAAAAAGTTCGAAAGCTTCACCTACGAAGCCAAACAACACGGCTTCCACAACGACACCACCCCACGCTACGACGCCGAAGCCGCCAAACTAGCGTGGGAACGCACGCTGGATTTCTTTAAGAAAAACCTAAAGTAAAAAGCTCCCCTCCTTACGAAGGAGGGGTGGCCTTTAGGCCGGGGTGGTTCTTTTTTGGCGCCCCGGTGGGATTCAATTTGAGTACAGTGACAGGACAGCGAACCACCCCGTCAGTTCCATCAAAAGACGATGTAAGGGCATGAGGCTTTATTGATATGAAAAAAGAATTTTTACCGGCCGACCGTGAAGATCTGCTCAACGAACTGAAGACACGTTTTGAGGAAAACATGCACCGCCATGGAAGTCTGGAATGGGCCAAAGTACAGGCGAAGCTGGAAGCTGAACCTGCAAAACTGTGGTCGCTCAGTGAAATGGACAGGACCGGTGGTGAACCGGATGTTGTTGGGTTTGATATGAAGACGGGCGAGTATATTTTTTACGATTGTTCGCCGGAAAGCCCCAAAGGCCGCCGGAGCCTCTGTTACGACCGCGCGGCGTGGGAGTCGAGGAAAGAACATAAACCCGAAACCAGCGCCCTCGATATGGCGGCCGCGATGGGCATTGAGATCTTGACGGAAGATGAATATCGGGAACTACAAAAACTCGGGAATTTCGATACGAAAACGTCGAGCTGGCTCGAAACGCCGCCTGACATCCGAAACTTAGCCGGAGCCATCTTCGGCGACTACCGCTTCGGCCGCGTCTTCGTCTATCACAACGGTGCAGAATCTTACTACGCCGCCAGAGCCTTCCGCAGCTCGCTGAGGGTCTAGATTTTGCACTGGGGCTTTTAGTTCAATGTCTGTTGCATAAATACGCGACTTGTCTGTCTTCGCCAGAAGATAGACTCGGCGTAAAGACGGCTGGGAGACGCAGCCCTCGCCTTACCGTCCTGTGCTACCAAGGTTAAACAAATCTGAATCGCTATCAATGCCGGATACTTGACATCTTTGTAAAGTTTCGTTAGAGTCACGGTACAATTTAGTTAGGGGAGTAGAAACCTCTGTTTACTCAGAGGTCCACCACATCGTCAATACGTTCGCATAAATAGCCAAGCGAACCGGTGGGTTGGGAAATATCGAGACCTTTTGCGGCTTTAGTCTGCAAGAGGTCTTTTTGCGTTTGCAGACTCATAAAATACCACGGCTACGTGAAATGTTGCCGAAGGAGATACTGAAATATGAGTCTATTTCCATTTGCCGAGTATTGGCCGTTTTACGCTGGGTTTATGGCCTTTGTGTTGGCCATGCTTGCAATTGATCTTGGCGTTTTCAATCGAAAGGAACATGTCGTCTCATTCAAAGAGGCTACTATTTGGAGCGCGATATGGGTCACACTCGCGTTGGTTTTCGCCGGAGGATTTTATCAATATACATTGACAAATTTTGGGGCAGAGGTCGCCAAAACCTCAACGCTCGAATTCCTGACGGGCTACATTCTTGAGTATTCGCTGTCGGTCGATAACATATTCATCTTTGTGTTGGTGTTCGGCTACTTTCGCATTCCCGCAAAGTATAAGCACCGCGTGCTGTTCTACGGCATTCTGGGAGCACTTGTGTTCAGGGCGATCTTTATCGCGCTCGGCTCGGCACTAATGCAGTTTCACTGGGTGATATACCTGTTTGGCGCCTTTCTGATAATCACCGGCATCAAGATGTTTTTTGCGAGCAAAGAAGAGATCGAGCCGGAAAAGAATCTGTTGATCAGAATATTTCGAAAGTTTATGCCGGTCACGCACACGATCGACGGCAAGAGTTTCTTTTTGAAAATTGCGGGTCGTTGGCATGCTACACCGCTGTTCATCGCGCTCCTGTTTCTTGAGGCCAGCGATATTATTTTCGCGGTTGACAGCGTTCCGGCGATCTTCGCCGTAACGAATGAGCCGTTTATCGTATTCACCTCAAATATATTTGCGATACTCGGCCTTCGGTCGTTGTATTTCATGCTTGCGGGCGTGATCGACAAGTTCTATTTATTGAAATACGGCCTGGCGATCGTGTTGGTTTTTGTGGGACTAAAGATGGTCTGGTTGAACGATCTGTTCGGCGGAAAGTTCCCGATCTCAGACTCGCTTGGGTTCATCCTGTCGGTTATCGCCGCGTCAATCATTTTTTCGCTGATCTTCCCGCACCGCAAGGACGTGGTGACGAAGTCGGGATAATCACCGGCATCAGGTAAGGAAGAGATCAAGCCGGGGTGTGAATTCCAACGAGAGGAAATACGATCTGACTGGCAAGGAACGGATTCCAAGTGATAGGGAAACCAATCTTGGTAAGAGGGAAAACGATCTGAATGAGACAACCTGCGATCGGAGCTACGAGAAAACCTATCCGAATGGCTTGGATCATTTTCCTGATCGGATATATGATCGACAGTGCGAGTTGATTTTTTGTTCGCGATTTCAATATTACCCAGTAAATTGCTTGTCAGAACCGGGAGCGGTGGCGACTGGGCTCCGCGACGGTGGGCTTAGGAACCCAGTCGCTACGGCTCCCGGTTCTGACTTTCTTGGTTCAAAAGGAGAAATCTCTATGCGTATCAATTTTAATCCTATCAATCGGTTTACATTTTTTGTTGTATTGTGTCTGTTCACGATTCAATATGCTTTAGCGCAAAAACCAACCACGCCGTCTGCAAAACAAAT
>JANPDK010000039.1:0-7102 GCA_031431415.1 Acidobacteriota bacterium
CGGTCGAAAACAGCATCGCGACCATCATCGCGAGCGATACAAAACGGTTTTTTCTTGAAATCATAGGATTAGTAGTTGTTTCCTCAAATAGTCCTTTGCAAGGATTTGAGTAATTATAGCCGAAAGCTTGAAAGATTCAGAGTTAGCGAACAAGAGTCACGCGTATCTGCTTTTCTGAAATTGGATGCCCGAATGACGGAAAGAGAAAGAGGATTTTTTATCAGGATGTGTAAATTAGTTAGCGGCAACGAGTTTTTTAGATTCTTATTGACCTGTTTGCTATTTACTTTTGTTTTCTCCGTTGTCGTTGCACAAAAAGAGGTGCGGCCCGCGGACGCGGAACCAAAAGCTTTCGCCTTTCCTAAACAAGAAACCTACACGCTCAGAAATGGCATGAGCGTGACGCTTGTTCAGTACGGCACGGATGCAAAAGTAGCAATGCAAACGGTTATTCGTGTCGGATCGATCAATGAGTCGGGCGATAAGCCGTGGATATCCGATATGGTCGCCACGCTTTTGAAAGAAAGAACATCGTCACGATCGGCCAGTCAGATTGCCCTCGAAACAACTGAAATGGGCGGCAGCATCTTTACGTCGGCCGGAACCGACAAGACGATTATCGGTGGAGAGGTACTGAGCGAGTTTGAGACTCGATTTCTCAACTTGCTGGCCGACGTCGTTCTAAATCCAAAGTTCGCCGCCGAAGATATCGAAAAGATCCGTGAGAACAAGATCTGCGAGCTCGCCATTAACCGAGTCCAGCCGGGTTCGCTGGCGTGGGAAAAGTTTCGCCAGAATGTTTTCCCGAATCATGCCTACGGCAAGGTCTTTCCGACCGAACAAGGCCTGAAAGACTATACGCTGCAGGACGTGAAGACTTTTTACTATAACCAGTTCGGAGCGGCCCGGGCGCACTTGTATGTTGTCGGACAATTTGATAGCGCAAAGGTCAAGGCGGCGATCGACAAGGCGTTCGGCAATTGGAAGAAAGGCCCTGAGCCGATTCGCGACGTACCGCGTATCAATGCACGCCGCTCACTCGACGTGATCGACCGTCCCGGAGCAACCCAATCTACGATCTATCTGGGGATGCCCACGATGTCGCCCTCGGATCCGGATTTTGTGAAATTCACTGTGATGGATTCGCTGCTCGGCAGCTCGCCGGGCTCGCGCATAACGTCGAATATCGCCAAGAATAAGCGATATACCTACGCGGCAAACAGTCAGATCTTTAACCGCTACAAGACGGGTCACTGGATCGAAAGCGCCGAGGTGAGGACAGACGCGACTGGGGCTGCGGTAAAAGAGATACTTTCGGAGATCGAACGCCTTCGCAAAAATCTGCCGAGCGATGCCGAACTACAGGCGATCAAGGATTACCTCATCGCCATCTACGTCCTCCAGAACGGCGACCGAAGTGCTGTAATTGGCCAGCTGGAATACGTCGATTACAACGATCTCGGCCGCGACTATCTCGACAATTACATCTCAAACCTAAACGCCGTCAGTGCAACTGACATCTCCGAAATGGCCCGCAAATATCTGGTGACAGATAAAATGACCATCGTAGTTGTCGGCGACAAAGCCAAGATAACGGAGCAGCTCAAGCCTTATGCAAACTAACCACTAATGTGGACATTGGGAGGCGTTCGCACGTCACGGTTGAGTGGCGAAGTGGAGGATACGCGAGTCGGTACGCTGGTCTACATTCGCGTTTCTGCCCGTCGCTCGCCAAATGTTGCAACACGCTGTGTTGTACAATATTCGCGATGAAGGTACTCGACGTTGGATGCGGCGTGAATAAGACGGCAGGGGCTGTGGGGCTGGATAATAATCCGCGTACGGGTGCGAATGTTATTCATGATCTGGGCGAATTGCCATATCCGTTTGCCGATAACGAGTTTGATCTCGTCGTTTCTAATCACGTTGTCGAGCATGTTCCGGATGTGATGGCCTTTATCGGCGAATTGCACCGCGTGACGCGGCACGGTGGCCGTATCAAGCTCCTCACGCCGCACTACACCAACCCCGACTGGGCAAACGACCCGACCCACCGCAATCACATCAATTCCTACACCTTTAACACGTTTATTGCGGGACGCGAGGTGTTTGAGTTTTACACCGACATTCAGTTGCGGCCAATTGGCTGCTATGTCTCGCTCGCCGGGTTGTGGAAGGCACTGGGCATTGAGCTTCTTGTAAATCTCGACACAAAGTGGCCGTCGATGCGTTGGACGAGGAAGTTTTGGGAACAGTATCTGAGCTACATCTTTCGGGGAAAGGAGTTGAGGTTTGAATTTGAAGTCGTTAAGAATTCTCACCACAGAGACACAGAGGACACGGAGTAGGAGCCAAGAATCAATCTTATTCTCTCCGTGCTCTCTGTGGTCTCCGTGGTGAATTGTCTTGTTTTAAAGCCAACTATTCCCGAACTTCGCAGCATCTGTTATCGTTAGGACATCTGTTCGAATTTCATTTGAGGTAAATTGATGAAAACCAGATTTATTGCTATCGCCGCGATCGCGGTATTGGTTGTTAACGTTGCCGTATTTGCTAAGCCTGATACGCGTTCTCATGCGGCTAAAAAGGCTCGTGCGGCTAAGCTCGTGGCGATGCTGCCGGCGTCGGATGGTGTTGTTTCGTTTGATTCGAAACGCTTTCTCAACGACGCTCTCCCTAAGATAATGTCGGCCAATCAGCCGATGTTAACTGAAGTGATGGCAAAGCTCACGGAGATGGAAGCGCGTACTGGCATCGATCTGCGTAAATTCGAACAGGTCGCTGTTGGTGTTGCATTTAAGAAGATCTCGGCTAAAGAGATCGACTATGAACCGGTTGCTATCGCCAGCGGTGACGTAAACGCTGGAGCGCTCATAGCCCTTGCCAAGCTCGCCTCGAACGGCACGTACAAGACCGAAAAGGTCGGCGAACGCACGGTTTATGTCTTCTCGGCAAAGGATGTTCTTCAGAAGACCTCGGCAAAGAAGACCAATTCCAAGATCGCCGATATGATCGAGAAAGGTCTGAAAGGCATGACCAAGGACATCGCGGTCACGGCCTATGACCGCAATACGCTGGTTATGGGTTCGCTCGCACGTGTGTCGGAAACGCTCGAAGGCAAGACACGCGTCGCTGCCGATCTGAGTGGCCTTTTGTCGCAGAAAGAAACCTCAGTGATGACGTTTGCCGCCAGAACGCCGGGCACACTCTCGCAGCTTTTGCCGCTCGATAACGATGAACTTGGCAAGAACGTTGATGCCATTCAGACCCTCTCAGGCTCGATCGATGTGGCTACCGTCGGCACAAGCATCTCGATGCTCGCCAGGACAAAAACGGCAGACCAGGCAACCGGTATAAAAGATATGCTCGACGTGCTCCAAAGCCTTGGCAAATCCATCTTTGGAACCTCAAAACGCGCCGACCAACAACTCTATGGACGCCTAATAAAAGCTGCCAAATTCGACGCCCGAGGCACCGATGTGGGCTTCGATATTCTGGTTCCTCAAACCGACATCGACGCGTTGATCGGCGGTATCAAATAGGAAATGCAACGTTCTTACGCTTTTCTTTTTTCACTCAAATAGAAATGCCACAGCAATCTGGCAGCCACCGAACGGAATGGCTGCCATTTTTGCGCGATGGCGATGAACTCGTCCGAGGACGGCCTCTTTTCCGCGTTGGTCAATTTTTGATATGCCGCGTGGAGAGCAATATCACCTCTGGGCATCACATCAGGGCGAAGCATCGCCATCAACAGGTACACATCGCTTGTCCATTCGCCGACGCCTTTTAGCTGGATGAGCCTAGCTTTGACCTCCGCGTCTGGCAGCTTGTGGAGTTGGTCTATATCGAGTCGTTTTTCGAGAACTGCCTCGGCCAGATGGCGTGCGTAGGCGGTCTTTTGGCGGCTGAAACCGATGGATTTTAGGGCAATGTCGTCGATGGTGAGCAAGCTTTTAGGCGTGACCTCACCGACACGCATCGCGAGCTTGTCAAAGCATGCCTTTGCCGAGGCGAGCGAGACTTGCTGTTCGAGAATGATGTTCAGCAAGGTTGCAAACCCCGGTTCACGATCCCATAGCGGCGGCACACCGTAGCTTTCGTAGACGCGGGCTAACTCAAGATGTCGCCCCGCAAGGGTGACGACTGCTTTCTTCAGCGAAGCTTTGTTTAATGATCTCAATGCATTATGCGCGAAAACAGAGTTAGGCGGTTGAAGTATTGTCGGCCGACCTGCAACCATTATCCCGAAACTCACCACTTCACTCAATCGACTCGACGAAGTAAATGCATGCCGTGCCACTCTGTGGTAACTTCGCAACTGTATGAAGGTTCGTAGTTCAGCCACGATCTATTTTGCGATACAGGGAATCGCCGTTTTCCTGTGGTGGGCGATGCTGTTTTGGTGGCCTGAGTCGAGAAAGTATTTTGCACTTGAGAATGGTTCCGAGATCTCGCTAATGGCATTTTGGCTTGCAGACCTCGCATTTTTGGGCGTTGGTTCGCTTGCGGCAAGTTGGCTTTGCTTTCGTGACAGCCAGTATCAGCGTGTCGCGGCGTGGTTCGTTACGGGTGCGATGAGTTACTCGATGATTTACTGTTTCACGTACACCTTTAAGACGGATGCAGGCTGGCTCGGTGTCGCATTGATGTTACCCGCTATGATCTGGTGCGGTGTCTTTGCAGTCGGTCTGACTTGCGGAAAAGAGATGTTTCGTCGGGCGGCTTCTACATCGTCGAATTGGATATTGCTCAAGACTTTTACCCAGATCACTGTAGTTTGGTCGTTAATTCTTGTCATATTTCCGTATTTGATCACCATTATCGAAGACAAGCTCGGCGTTACTCGTTTTAGCTTTCCATTTCAAAAGCCGCTCTCAGCTATCTTGTTTGTTGCCATTAGTTCGCTTGGCGTTTACGCGGCTTATGTGATGTCCCGTATCGGTATGGGAACGCCGCTGCCGCTCGATCACGCGGTCAAGTTGGTTGTTCAAGGGCCTTATGCCTACGTGCGAAACCCGATGGCAGTATCGGGCGTTGGCCAAGGACTGGCGGTTGCTTTGTTTCTCGGCTCACCACTCGTCGCCATTTACGCCCTGATGGGTTCGTTGGTATGGCAATTGATCTTTCGACCGCTTGAGGAGGACGACCTTCATCAGCGATTTGGCGTTGACTACGATGCGTACCGCGAAAGCGTGAAGTGTTGGATCCCACGACGAACGCCTTACACAAATCGTTAACTCATTCGGCAAGCCTTCCTATCTCTTCAACCGCATCGGGATTCTCAAGTGCCGAAAGATCGCCCGGGTCTTCGCCGAGGTAGGCTGATCGAATGACGCGGCGCATTACTTTGGCGTTTCGGGTCTTTGGCAAGGCAGAGACGAAGTGAATTTTTGACGGCGCGAGTGGCTTGCCCATGTCTTTTGCAACAAGAGTTTTCAACTCTTGTTGCAGTGATGAGTGGTTAGTGATGGGTGATGAGTTGTCGGACTCGGATTCTTCATTCACCGTTAACCGCTCACCGCTCAACACTACAAATGCGACCATCGCGGTGCCTTTCATTTCGTCGGGGACGCCGATTACTGCGGCTTCGGTGACGAGCGGGTGGGCGACGAGGAGGCTTTCGACCTCGGCGGGGCCGACGCGTTTGCCGGCGACCTTGAGCGTGTCATCGCTGCGACCGAGGATGAACCAGTGGCCGTCTTTGTCCCGCATCGCGAAGTCGCCATGGACCCAGATGTTTTTGAAGCGGCTCCAATAAGTTTCAAGATAGCGCTCTTTTTCCTGCCAAAATCCGCGTGCCATGCCGATCCACGGCTGTTTGATGACGAGTTCGCCGACCTTGCCGGGCTCGACGGATTTGCCTTCCTCATCGAGAATATCGACGTCCATTCCCGGACACGGAGCGGGGAACGAACACGGCTTTATCGGCAGCAACGGATTGCCCATCAGTATGCCGCCTGAGACCTCGGTTCCGCCGCTGTAGTTGATGATCGGCAGTTTCGAATTACCGACCTTTTCGAAAAGCCACCACCACGGAGCCGGATTCCACGGCTCGCCGGTCGAGGCGAACATTCGCAGACTGGACAAGTCGTGCTTTTTCGGCAGGTCGTCGCCGCAGTTCGACAAAGCACGGATCAGTGTCGGCGAGATGCCTAAAACCTCGACTTTATGCTTTGCACAAAATTCCCACATGCGGTCGGGCGTCGGGTAATCTGGTGCTCCGTCGTAAATGCAGATCGTCGCGCCGTTTATCAATGCCCCGTAGATCAACCACGGCCCCATCATCCAGCCGATGTCCGTATACCACGATATTCGCGTACCCTTTCCGACATCCGTCCCAAACGCCATATCCTGCGCCGCCTTTATCGGAAAACTCGCGTGTGTGTGAGCAATACCCTTCGGCTTGCCGGTCGTGCCTGATGTGTAGAGGATGATCAGCGGATCTTCGGCGGAGGTTGGTTCTGAATGGTTCCATTGCTCGTAGACAACGTTTGGAGTCAATAGATGTGCCCACCATCTCGCCAGCGGATTGTCACCATGCCAATCTCCTCCACGTCGGCCGACAACAATTAACTTTTCAATTGTGGGGCAATTTGAAACTGCCTCACTCGCTACTGAATATGAATCGAAGATCTTTCCGCGCCTTGGAAATCCGTCGCAAGTAAATAAAGCTTTAGCCTTAACCGCGTTGAGCCTAGATGTAATAGCTTCTACGCCATAACCAGAAAAGACGGGTACAGCTATTGCACCGATTCTGTTTATTGCGAGCAAGGCGATCACCGTTTCAATCATCATCGGTAAGTGAATTCCGATCGCATCGCCTTTTCCAAAGCCCCAATGGCGTAGGCCGGCAGCGCACTGGCCTACCTCTTCGAACAATTCGCCATACGTGTAAATATTTTTTTGGCCAGTGTTGTTATATGAAGCGAAATCTCCTTCCTCGGCTTCCCATATCACCGCTGGCTGGTCTTTCATCTCTTCCGTCTGCCAACGGTCGAGGCACATTTCGGTTATGTTGAGACCGGCGTGGGCGGGGAGCCCAGTCGCTATCGCTCCCGGTTCTGACTCGGCGTCTCCGCGTCTCTGCGGTGTATCATTG
>JANPDK010000040.1:0-35195 GCA_031431415.1 Acidobacteriota bacterium
AATAGCGTCGGGAGCATCCCGACGACTCCGGTTGCTCACTGGTCTTGTCCCTGAAAGGGACAAATGAGTGGAGAGAGCGAAATTCGTCCCTTTCAGGGACAGGCGGCTGTACACTGCGATCTATCGTCGGGTTTCACCCGACGCTATTACATCTGTCCCTTTCGGGGCCTTTTTTTGCAAGTTTCTCCAAGTCGCGCGTTCTATCGGGCGCAGTGTTGATGTTGGGCGGCAAACGGGGGCGATTCGCCTCATGTTTGCGGAAAGACGTTCATCGTCATCCGGCTGCATAGGTAAGGGCAAGCGGGCGGCCACGTGTCCGTGAGTTTCTAGTAGCAAACGTTGCAGAAGCCCGCACGAAGTAAGGGCATCTCACCTGAGCTACACCAAGGAGTAAAAATGAGAAGATCAATTATTTTAACGACAGTCCTCGCGGTCTCGACCGCTGTATTGGGCGCCTGCGAAACGCCGAAACCCGAAGTCAAGCCAGCTACACCGGCACCGACCGCCACCGCGGCCCCGGCAACGCCTGCTCCGACCGGTTCGCCGGTGACAACACCGGTCAAACCGGGCACCACGCCTGAGGTCAAGAAGACAGATGACAAGGGGGCGAACAAAGAGGTCAAACCGGCCTCTACCGTGACGCCCAAGGCGAGCTAGCCTTTGGCCTTAGCTAAAAATGAATGGCGGGTCTCACAAGGCCCGCCATTTGTCGTTTGCGTGAGAACAAAAAACATGCGAACTTTTTCCAAACGGCGCTCGTTTGAAATTACAGCTATATCGGCACACCCTGGAGGGATTTATGAAAAAAGTAGGTTTTTTGATTTTCGCAGCGGCATTGATACTAGGCGTCGTCGTGTCGAGCCTGTTCTCATTCGGTCGCCTCGGCGGTAAGTTTACAAACTTTTCGCTCAAGGTCGGCTCGGTCAAAGGCTCGGGCCAGACAGCTACTGAGGCCCGCGATCTCAACGGTTTTCGAAAGATCGACGCAAGCGGCGTCTTTCAGGTCGAGATCGTTGCTCAGAAGGATTTTTCGGTAGAGGTCGAGGCAGACGACAATTTGCTACAGTACATTTCGACCGAGGTTCATCGCGGCGTGCTCAAGCTCGAGACCGATCGCAAACTCTCTACCAGCAACCCGATCCGCGTTCGTATCTCCGCGCCGGACATCGAGAGCATCGAGACATCGGGAGCTGCTAGTGTCGTCCTTACTGACCTAAAAAATGGCGGCCTCGAGATCGATTCGTCAGGTGCCTCAAACGTAAAAATTACTGGCGAAACCGCCAAGCTGGTGGTCGATGTCAGCGGTGCGACCCGCGTCGATGCGGAGGGTCTTACTGCCGAGAACGCAACGGTCGAAGCCAGCGGCGCCAGCACGGTCGACTTGTTTGTGAATGGAAATCTCCGAACGGATGCTTCCGGTGCGAGCACGATCCGCTATGCCGGTTCGCCAAAGGATATTGTGAAGAAGTCGTCGGGCGGTAGCTCGGTATCACCGAAGTAGATCATTTAGGTCTCGACCGCATTCGTACGAACGCCAAGAATATGGCCCGTAGCGTCGGTGCCGACAATTAGCATATCGATCTGGATCTTTCCAAATCGATAGACGCGTAAAGAGCGAAGATTTTTCTCAAGCACCTCTTGAAGGACGAGAAATTTCTTCGCTTTCGTCTTTTGCGAGTCGCTTTGCCCATCCTTGATCACCGTCAGCTTTGCAAAAAATCGCTCTGCATCGACTTCCTCGATCACAGTTCCTTCTTTTAGCCCTGCGCGTTGTAGAATGGTCTCACCGTCAAAGGAGTCTGCCGGGCCGAGGTCGACCGGCGCGATCGGAGCGTCTGTTTCGCTGATGTAAACCATTGCGTCACAGGCGCGTGCAATCAGAGCTAATACACCGCTGTCATTTTTTTTACCCTCGCGAAAAAAAAAGTCATTTTTTTTGTCCATTTTGGTCAATTTTTGGGGTTGAAAATGCTGTTTTTCTTACTCTAACACATTCGAAAAACAAGGCGAATTGTTGACAGAAAAAGGAGTTAAATTTATGTTAAACGGCCCGAAAAAAACCTGTGGATATTCGTTTGCGTGGGGCATTTTTTCGTGTTAGTCTGTTACCCGTTTCCAATAGTTGCATAGCTGTAACTTGTTGATAGTAAACGGCTTAATCCGTTACTTTAGGTTTTATGCGCTTCCTTTCGATGTTTGTGGATAACCTGTGAATAATTGGTATTTGCACGGTCTCCCCACATAACCGGAAATTACCTAAAAGAAACGACTTCCGACGAAATACGGGCGGTGGAAAACCGTCGGCTGAAAGTGACCGCCAACCACTGAATTTAATTGCGACCACCCCTTAAGCAGGCGTGGTCTTTGAAAGGCAAACTTGAACGAAATTACACTCAAAACCTCCGTCTGGAACAACGTACTCGATATCGTCAGATCGCGCCTCGACGAGGATGTCTACAATACCTGGTTCCGCTCGATCGCATTCCAGGGCATCGATGATACTGCCGGCATTTTTCATCTGAAAACCGGAACGGTCACCAAAGATTGGATATGCCTGTATTACGAGGATTTGATGGACAAAGCCATCGAAGGCTCGGGGTTTGCCGGATACTCGATCGAGTGGGAGATCGACCCAGATGAAGATGTTCCGCCGCAGTTTGAAGAAGAGACGGACACGACAGATCTATTTTTCTCGCCAAAGAACGGTCCGGCGTCGGTCCGTCCGGCGAATGCCGCCCACTTTATCGATATTGAGCCGGTCGAGGAAAATCTTAATCCTAAATATACGTTCGAGAAATTTGTGGTCGGTTCGTGCAATCAGTTCGCACACGCCGCGGCCAAGGCTACGGCCGAGGCTCCCGGCACGACATACAATCCGCTCTTTATGTACGGCGGCGTCGGCCTCGGCAAGACGCACCTGATGCATGCCATCGGCCACCACATCAAATCTCAGAGCCCGCATCTCAAGGTCGCGTACATTACGTCCGAGCGTTTTATGAACGAGCTGATCAATGCGATCCGTTTTAATAAGACGCCGGGATTTCGCGACAAGTACCGTTCGATCGACGTGCTGCTGCTCGACGATGTGCAGTTCATGGCCGGCAAAGAGCGTACGCAGGAAGAATTTTTTCACACATTCAACACGCTCTACAACGGCCAGAAGCAGATCGTCGTCACCAGCGATTGCCCGCCGCGTGAGATACCTACTCTGGAAGAAAGGCTGCACTCGCGTTTCGAATGGGGCCTGATCGCCGATCTCGAACCGCCCGATCTAGAAACAAAGGTCGCCATTCTCAAACGCAAAGCCGATATGGACGGCATCGAGCTCGCCGACGACATCGCGATGTACATGGCCGGACGTGTCAAGACCAATGTACGTGAGCTCGAGGGCTCGCTCGTGCGTCTGGTGGCCATTTCGTCGATGCGCGGTGTGCCTCTGACCAAACTGTTGGCTCAGGAATCGATGAAAAACATCCTCGACAGTGAGCGGCCGGCCGGTCTGACGATCGATCATATCGCTCGAACGGTCGCATCGCATTACCGCATGTCGCTAGAGGAGCTGAAATCAAAGAACAACTCGCGGGCCATCGCCGTGCCGCGGCAGGTGGCGATGTATCTCTGTAAAAGATTGACACGGCATAGCTTCCCTGAGATAGGAAGAGAGTTCGGCGGCAAGCATCACACGACCGTGATGCACTCTGTGGACAAGATCGATCAGCTTACAAAGACTGACCGGAATTTCCACAAGGAAATAAACGAGCTAATTGATAATCTTTGCAGCTAGTTAGCTGATTTTGTGGCGGAAATGAAATGATTTCTTTTCCACAAATAGGGAGACTTTATAATCAGCGTAAGTTGTTTGTTTGTAGATATTTGAACTATAGTTTTCCACTTTTCCGCAAGGGCCGACTGGCGCGGGTTGTGGACGACGGTGGAAAAGAAAGGCCCGGGAAAGTTTTCCGCAGGCTGGATAGTTTTTCCACAAGTTTTCCACAGCCAATTGTGGACGGAAAAGCTCAATAGAAATAACAGTTTAGGCCGCTTTTACACATATTCACAGGGCCTATTACTAATACTATCTCTAATATAGGATTTTAAGTTTATTAGGTTTAGAAAAGGCAGTCAGAACCATCTGCGGTAGCGGGTGGCACAACGCATTCGCTATAATCGAAGGCACAGGAGTAACAACATGGAATTCAAGATCAAACAGAACGTTCTCAAGGAAGAATTGGGATTTATACAGGGCGTGGTCGAGCGTAAGACGACGATCCCGGTTTTGTCGAACATACTGATCGAGTCGATCGGCGAAAAGGAGATCCGCATCGTCGGTACCGATCTCGACTGCACGATCCGCTGCGATGCCGAGGCGGACATCATCCAACCGGGTTCGATCTGTGTGCAGGCACGAAAGCTTTTTGACATCGTCCGTGCACTCGACGCCGGCGATGCTCATTTCAAAAAGGAGGACAACGAATGGGTGACGCTCAAGGCCGGCCGTGCCAATTACCGCCTCGCCGGTGTGAGCAAAGATCAGTTCCCTGAGATACCAAGCTTTAAGTCGACGCCGATGCGTCTTCCTGCCGAGGTGTTTGGATTTTTTGTTCGCAACACAGCATTTGCCATTACGAATGAGCAATCGCGATTTACCTTGTCTGGTGCAAAATTCATCATCGGTGACGGTGTGGCACGTATGGTCACGACCGACGGCCATCGCCTCGCCTATGTCGAGCGTACGATCGATGACAAAGAGGGCGTGATCGACACGCTCATCCCGAAGAAGGCCCTGACCGAGCTCGTCAAGCTCTCTCGCGGAGCGGGCGACGTTGCCTTTGGCGAGGATACCAATCACATCTATTTCGAGACCGAGGGTCGCCTTTTGATCACGCGTAAGCTGACCGGCCAATTCCCCAATTACGAGATGGTCATGCCCAAGGACAACGACAAAACGGCCATCTTCGACCTCGACGAGATGAATCGTGCCGTCCGCCGTATGGCCCTCATCGCCGACGAACGCAACCGCTCGATCCGCCTCACCGTCCGCGAAGGAGAGATCGAGATCACCGCCCAATCCAGCGAACAAGGCGAAGGCAGCGAGGTCGTCCAAGCCGACTACAAGGGCGAAGAAATGCAACTCGGCTTTAACCACCAGTACCTGCTAGAGTTCCTCCAAAACGTAGGCTCCGCCGAAATGATCGCCGCGGAATCGGTGTCTGCGATAGCAGACGGCGAGGCCGAGTCAGTACCGGGAGCAGTAGCGACCGGGGCTCCAACCGCCGGGACAGCCACCGCACGAGCCACCTCGGCCCAGGTCAAGATCGCCTTCGAATTCAAAGACCCCAACGCCCAAACCCAAATGTCCATCGCCGGCGAAACCACCTACGACTACAAATACATCGTCATGCCGCTGAGGATATGAGATCAATGAAAGAACAAGGTTTAACGAGTTACTTCGATACCAGTTTTTATGTCAATCTTCTCCGGGCTGAGGAGAACGAGGCCACTTCGACCGTCGAAGAACTCAATAGACTTGGAGTCCGGCATGTTTTATCTGATGTCTTAGTTAGAGAACTTCTTTCTAATCCTAATACTCACGCGCGAGATAGGCATTTGTTTGAAAGAATTCAGAAGTTCGACAAAGCACCGTATTGTACAGCTGAATCTCTCAACTGGGACTTCCTTCTGGAGAGTGGATCTGACCGCAAGGCTGTCGCTGACATTTTTACGGGATTGGACGAAATGCTTACTCTTGCACATAGCTACTCAGCGATTACTCGACGAAAAAATACTAACGATGAACAGAGACAGTTGTCGGAAGCCGCAAAGCCATTTCTTCGCGAACTCGGTTTTCCTGATGACTTCTCTGATACCGAGCGAACGATGAAAGCCGGAGTAGATATGCTCAGGGGATTTGGAATAAATTTACCTGATGGCCTAAGTACTGATGATCCCAAAAAACTTTCCGAACAATTGTTCGGAATGCTAAGTGAGGATGAATTCAAGAACGTACAAAATGACCAGAAATTAAAGTCATCTTCAACAAACTCTGATAACCGAACCTTCCAAGTTGCAATCGGCGTAGCTTCTGATAAAACAAGGAAAAGGTTAGCGAATGATTTTAGAGATACTGACCATATGCTCGTCTTCTTTAACCACCAAACACAGATTGACTATCTGCAAATTGATTTGGTTCATGCGAAACGGCTTAAGACAATCAAACCTTTGCATTATTTGGTAGAAGAGGGGCTGGCTGACAGGTGCTTTTCTGCGAATTCGCTATTGGAAACAGTAGAATGCGTCAAACGCCTCGCCTCTCAATAAGGCAGCGGCTTAAGCCAAAAAGAGAGAAGTACGTTGAAAGAGGAAATACTACAAACAGTGCGCCGCATCGTCACAGCAATCAGAGCGGCGAAAGAAAATCAATGAACAAAAGTTATAAGCTAATTTTCACCAGCGGAATCGGGTTGCTTGTGATTCTCCTTTTTGTAATCGACACATTGGGTCAAACTACACCTTTTGTGAAAAAAGATACGGTCATTCCTAAGTTCGGCTTTGCTCTGGCACAATTCGATGAATACAAAAAATGGCAAGGAAATAATCAATTCATCATTGAAGTTGGGATGGCTGAGGGAAAAGTTACTATATTTGGCTATAAGAACTGGGATAGTAAAAGCTTGCCAGAACTTCACGAATACATCATTCGAGAAATTAAAGTTTCAAAAGGTAAACCCACCGACGTATATATCCTTTCCAAAGATACTTTTAGAGATATGGAAACCAAATATGGCAAATTTGCTGTAGAACGCCAAATCAAACTGAGTATCGCTGCTGAGCTAAGATTTGATGAGGTTCTTTCTGCCATATTGTTTAAGGGCACGTCCGATGAATTCCTGAAAAGCAGTTATGTTCAGAGCATTATCGGTAGATTTGTGCAAACGATTTTCACAGGATCGCTCGCGAAAATTCCGATAGATGCACAGCGACGACTGTTGGTTTGGTCGAGACTACAATCGGACGCTTTTCGTGAGACGAAGTTCAAGGACAAGATTTATCTTGGCGTTGATACTACCCAAGATGTTGTTTATAACACCATTCAATTAAACCAAGCTGAACGCGCGTCAAGACAGGTCAGCTTCGCTTTAAAGAAACTCAAAGATATTTTTGACATCACGGGTGGTATAGAGGGAATTGATGGACTCTCAGCCACGGGAACAATCGGATCATACAATTTTGTTAGGAAGGATGATCGAACGGATGAACGCTTTGAAATGCATGTGACCTTTGACATTCTTAAACGCTATGCGAACGCTGAAATTACAAATCAAGAATTGGTCGACGCCTCTTTAATTCTCGTGGACGGATCACGCATTAAGGTTAACCTTACAAGTTTTTCATAACTATGGCCGCACGACCTTTCGCCTCGTGCACGCAAGAGCGTCAGAGTCTCGTCAACAATGTAGTCGGTGGTGAATAAAATTTCGCTGTTATTTTGCAGCCAATCGGCGGCTTTATTGTGGTTGGGATCGGTCGGGACAATTGAGGCAAACCACGCGCCTGTGTCTACAAAGATCATGGGCTATTCTTTAGGGTAGAGGATTTGATCGTGGTCTTCGCCGGAAAATCCATTCGTGTTCCCTTCCATCGGAAGTGCGGCGATCTCGGCGAGTATTTTCTGCGACTTTTGTGGGCCGGTGTCGACTTTGTCAAGCAGGATTACCCCGACCTCTTCGCCATTGTCGAGATCAACTCTTTCCAATGGGAGAAACACTCCATCTTCGTAGATTGCGCGAATCGTGCGATTCATAAGTTCACGATTTTAACATAAGGCCGATACGCGGTTCTGCATTTTCGACAAAAGTGATTTCGGCGTAAGATAGCGGTATTCAAAAACCTAAGACAAAATTATTCTTTATCTTATGGGCGGCCGGATTGGTTGGTGTGGCGTCGTTTTTGTTTGTGGATCTGGGGGCGTTGATATTGGCGATTCCGGTGGCGGCGGGTGAGGAGCCGCCGGTTTTGCCGCCGCCGGTTTTGCTTAAGATCGCGAGTGTTATTCAACCGGCGGTTTTTACGACGATCGCTGTTATTGTGGGGATCTGGCTGTCGCCAAAGGTCGGGCTGCACGCGCCGGCTGCGGAGGCGGCATCGCGGGGCGAGGCATTTTTTCCAGAATTAAAACCGCAGATCCTGCCCGGCGTGCTTGCCGGCATCGCGTCCGGTCTGGCGTTAGTCGGGACGTGGGTGGTCGCGAAACCATCCTTTTCGGCTGAGTTCATTTCGCGGGCGGAGGATTTTAATCGCTTTATGCCGAATATTACCCGGTTTCTCTACGGCGGCTTTACCGAGGAGATATTGCTGCGTTGGGGTGTGATGACCTTTTTGGTTTGGGCAGCGTGGCGGCTGCTGCAAAAGGGCGAAGGTGAACCGAAGGCGGTCTTTGTCGTCGGGGCGATCTTTCTGTCTGCATTGATCTTTGGCGCGGGCCATCTGCCGCTTGCGTCGATGCTCGCGGGCGGGCTTACTGCCCCGATCGTCGTGTACGTCATTACAGCAAACTCGATCTTTGGCATCGTCGCCGGATCTCTATACTGGCGCCGCGGCCTCGAAGCTGCGTTCATCGCCCACATCATGGCCCACGTTGTGCTCATCTCCGCGATCTATCTTGCGTTCTGAAGCAGGATAAATTCTCTCCCAATTTACAATTTTCCAATTTACAATTTCCAATTGAAGAGCAGATCGAAGGCCCGGTTTCCTATTCTATGCTGCGGTGGTTTCGATATCGACAGATATCGAGCGCCATTTGCCTTGTAGGAATCTGGTCAGGCTGAGCAGGCATCGGGTCATGTGGCCGGCGAGGATCGCGAGCCAGATGTGGAGCGGTTCCAGGGTGCTGACCTGTTTGATGACGAAGCAGATGCCGAGCGGGATCGCGACCTGCGAGATGATCGAGATATAGAGCGGGCTTTTGGTGTCGCCGGTTCCCTGTAGGCCGCCGGTGTAGGTTAGGGCGACCGAGATGAAGAGGCCGGAGAATGCTAGTACGCGTAGCAGCTGTGTGCCGATAGCGACTGCTTCGGGATCGGTCATGCCAAAGATGGCGAGCAGATATTGCGGAAAGAAGAAATAGAACACACCGATCGCCGCCGAGCCGGCGAGTCCAAACCTTGCCGCCGTATTTACCGCGGCGAACGCGCGATCAGGCTGTTTGGCACCGAGATTCTGCCCGGCAACTGCTGCTGAGGCTCCCATCAGTCCGTTCGAAGACCAGGTGACGAGCAGGAAAAGCTGTCCGTAGGCGAGTGCGTATGCGGCTTGAGCGGCGGCGCTGTTGGCGAGCGAGCCGATGAATGTGAGCATCAGAAGGCCGCCGATGTTCATCGCGATGCCCTGGATACCAGCGGGCAGGCCAAATTTGAAGAGTGATTTGATCACCGGCCAATCCGGCCCCCAGCCTTGTCCACGCGGGAAATGCACGACCCAACCGCCGCTCCACATCTTATAGATAGCGTAGATCCCGACCACGCCCGCTGCGATGCTCGAACCCATCGCCGAGCCGACCGTTCCAAATGCCGGTATCGGGCCGAGGCCGCGGATGAGGATGATGTTGAGGACTAGATTGAGCACCGTCATGACGATGCCGAGCCGCATCGGTGTCTTTGCGTCGCCGGCGGACCGCAAAGCCCCGCTCGTCATGAAGTAGATCAGAAGGCCGATGCTAAAGATGAATGTAACTCTGAGAAACGGCAACGCCTCGGCCTTGACGCCGGCGTCGGGGCTGACAAAATCGAGCAGGTACGGCGCCGCGAAATATCCGAGAGGAGCCATTATCCCGACGGCGATAAACACCGCAGTAAGAAACGCCTGATACACCGTGCGGTCGACTTTTTCCTTATTTCCCGCACCAGCGAATCTCGCGACGTGTATCGACATTCCGATAAATATCGACGAGATGAAAACGATCACTGTCAGGAAGATCTGAAAGCTAATGCCCATCGCGGCATTTGCTTTGTAGCCGACGAGATTGCCGACCAGGATATGGTCGATCATTCCCTGCAGGCCCGCGATGAGATTGGTGAGCATCGTCGGCCAGGCGATCTTCCACACGGCGGCACCGAGCGGCCCTTCGACGATCGAACGGTCGTATTTTGGTTTTTCGGGGGCGGCCGCCTCGGCCGCCTCTTCGGCGGCTTCGAGTATCTCGACCTCTATTTCAGGTGCTTCGGACATTTAGCTTGATATTCAGATTACAGCTTACAATATTCCAGCCTAATGTCGTTTAAGACTGCTTCGACAACAGCTTATTTTCGGATCGGAGTTAGCGGCCAGAGACGCGGTTCGCGAAGGTACAGGCCGAGCCACATCATGCCGGCCACAATTATCGGAATAAAGAACGGCTGGCCGATACGTGCGTGTGTCGCGGTAGCGCCCCCGAGATAGGCGGTCAGCAGGATCGCTCCAAATACTGCGGTTTGTGGTATTGCGTAGAGAATTACGCATGAGACCTCGACTATGCCGAGCGCCGTCATTTGATCCATTCGCCAACCGAGAGGCGTTATGTTGGCCTCCATGCCCTCAGGCTTAAAGAACTTACCAGACGCGCTAAATAATAGAAATAGTATCGATAGAGCGCTGAGTACATAGCCTGCCCAGCGCATCCCTTTGGAAACCGTAGGTGTTTCTTCACTCATATCAATTGTTCTCCTTTATGAGAGGAGATTATACATTAGACATGTGGTGAGAAGGAAAAGAAAAGGTGCGGCTCTTTTTTGAAGAGCCGCACCCGGTAGGTCCATTTTTGGTAGGTATTATTGAGGGTATTTATGAATCGCCCTGAAATTTTACGGCCGGGCGTTGCCGAAAGGGACATAGTAAAACCGTCCCGATGTCTTAAAACTTTTTGTGTCAAACCTCCTGCGTGCCCCACAATCTGTGCACACGCGGTACGAACCATTTTTCGAAGTGAACGGCCGGCTTAATTCCTGGTGCCAGCATCCGAATAAACTGGCCAGAAGGCCCACGCGTTTACCGGACGAATCGTCATTTCTATCAGTTACACGTTCGATTGTCAAACTTTGTTCCAAAATATTTTGCATTTTAATTTTCCCTCTTTGGCGAATTGCCTACATCATCTAGAACGGAACGCCGGGAAACTTTTGCACATTTATAAGATGTTGCGCCCCGCAAAAAGGTTTGTTATTTTTTCCTCACATCTTACCAGCCGCAACACCGGCTTTCTCTTACTCCTTTAATTCGCTAAAATCTTCCAAAAAGATTCAGGAGTTATAAAATCATGTTACGACGAATTTTGCCGGGAGTATTCATATTTGCGGTTTTGATCGGTATTGCAATGCCGGCTTTCGCGTGGGACGATACGGGGCACAAGATAACAGCCTATATCGCGTGGCAGCGAATGACGCCCGAGGTTCGGGAAAAGGTCAATAAGATACTGCTTGCGGCACCCGAGGACTCGAATATCGCCGCCTTTTTTGTGAACTACGGCTCCCGCACGGTTGAGTCGCGTCGGCGAGACCACTTTATGCTAATGGCGACGTGGGCCGACATGGTGCGTGACAATAAATTTCCGGTCCGCAGTAAAAACTACCATCACGGCAATTGGCACTATGACGATACGTTTTGGCAATGGAAAGACGGCAAGGCCGTTTTTATCGACAAGCCAGAAGACGGCGGTGTGGGACTGACAAAGCTGGCCGATTTTAACCAGCTTATACGAAGCAATGCGACGGACGCCGAAAAGGCGGTTGCGATCGTTTGGATGGAGCATATTATCGGCGATCTCCACCAACCGCTCCACACCTCGGCAAAGGTCACCGACACAAACCCGAAAGGCGACCAGGGCGGCAATCTTTTTCTATTGACGCCAAAGGGCACGCCGAGGGCAAATCAGCAAAATCTGCACTGGTATTGGGACTCTATCGTCTCGCGTAATATTCCAAATACAAAGGATCTGTGTGACGCCGATTATATTGACCCGCTTGCTCAGGAACTAATGAAACTGCACCCATACGATAAGTTAAAGAGCAATATCGAGCCGGCTAAGTTTGATCTGTGGGCGAAAGAGAGTCTCAATTTTGCGACGACCGAGGTCTATAAAGATCTAAAATGGTTTGAAATGCCGTCGGACAAATATATGAAAAGGGCTTTTGAGATCGCGCAGGGGCGCCTCGCTCTCGCCGGATACCGGATGGGTGACCTTTTTAATGAGGCATTCGCCGCAATGGTGACAACGCCAACCACCGTTCCGGCAAAATAAGCTCTCACTATGGACCCGCAAAAAATACTTGAGTATTATGAAGGCCGCCTCGGCGAGATCCTCGATTCGATACGTGAGATAGTCGATATCGAATCGCCATCGCACGACGCTGTTCGAAGCCGTGAGGTTGTGGGTTGGGTTGAGCGGCAGATGCTCGCGACCGGTGCTCCGATTTCGATCGAGCGGACATCGGTCGAGGACGGCGACCATCTCGTGATCCGCGCCTATGCAGGAGGAGGCAAACATACGATGCTGCTCGGGCATACGGATACTGTTCATCCTGTTGGCACGAATTTGCAGAATCCGACGCGGATCGAGGGCGATAAATTCTACGGCTGCGGTATTTTTGACATGAAGGCGAACATCGTCTTGATGCTCGAAGCTCTGCGATATTTTGCTGTCACAGGAACGCGTCCCTCTCGACCGATTACAATATTATTGTCGTGTGACGAAGAGGTCGGCAGCTACACCGGACGTGATTTGGTCGAGCGTGAGGCTGCGAATGCTGTCGCATGCCTCGTCTTCGAACCATCAGCCGATGGCCGTGTAAAAACCGGCCGTAAAGGCACCGGTTGGTACACTTTGAAAGCTCACGGGATTCCCGCACACGCAGGCCTCGAACCGGACAAAGGTGCCAACTCGATCGTCGAGATCGCCCGCCAGATCGAGCGGATAAATGCGATTGCGGGCCCCGCCATCGGCACGACCGTGAACGTCTGCACAATAAAAGGAGGCACGACATCGAACGTAATCCCCGAACATACTGAGTGCGAGATCGACGTACGATTCAGTTCGATGTCCGAGGCCGACCGTGTTGATGCCGCACTGCGTTCGCTAACATCATTTGACCGACGCGTCACCCTCGAACTCCTGGGCGGAATAAACCGTCCGCCGTTGGAACGCACGGAAGAGGTCGTCGCTCTATTTGAAAAAGCCCGCGATCTCGCCACCGGATTCGACTACGTACTCGGCGAAACCCAAGTCGGCGGAGCGTCGGATGGTAATTTTGTCGCCGCTTTAGGCGTGCCGGTTTTGGATGGTTTGGGCATCGCCGGGGCAGGAGCTCATACTTTGGGCGAGAATATTTTGATAGACGATATCGCAAATCGCGCAGCACTGGTGACATTACTAATGAGTGCGGCATGAAAACGCGACAAATTGTAAATTGTTAATTGAACAATTGTTAATTGGCAGGAAAAGAGCCTTTTTATAACCAATTCACAATTTTGCAATTTCCAATTAACAATTCTCGGAGGCGCGGCTTGTCCGGTGATGGGCACGGTCTTCAAAACCGTTGTGAGGGCGCGAGAGCGTACTCAGGTGGGTTCGACTCCCACACGCCTCCGCCAAATCAGTTGTCAGTGGTCGGTTGTCAGTTGTCAGTAAGAATCAGTAAGAATCAGTAAGAAGATGATTGATTGGATCGCGTTAAATATGACGCCGGAAGTAGGGCCTCGGGCTGCGACAATGCTCCTCGAAAGGTTCGGTTCGGCTGATGCTGTTTTTCACGCTACAAGGTCGGAACTCGAATCGCTGCGGCTCAAACCAGTATCCATCGAAAGTATTATCAAGAATGAGTTTCACGAGCGTGCAACGAGTGAGCTTGAACGGGTCAAATCGCTTGGCGGTGATCTGCTGATCCTCGATGACGGCAGTTATCCGACATTGCTGCGTGAGATCGATGATCCGCCGCCGGTTTTGTATGTGAAGGGTGACTGGCAGGCTTGTTTTGAACAGCCGTGTGTCGGGGTGATCGGTTCGCGGAAGTGTTCGACATATGGCGAGAATGCGTCAGAGATGTTGTCACGCGATCTGGCCTCGCGTGGGATAACGGTGGTTTCGGGCCTGGCACGCGGGATCGACTCGGCGGCACACAGGGGTGCGATACGCGGTCAGGGACGAACGATCGCCGTTATGGGAACGGGTATCGACAGTGTTTATCCGCGTGAGAATAATGCATTGGTACGCGAGATCCTGGAGAGCGGCGGTTGTCTCGTGACGCAGTTCCCGCTCGGCACGCCGCCGTTAAAGGACAACTTCCCATACCGCAATCGAATCATAAGCGGGCTGAGCTTAGGTGTTTTGATTATCGAGGCGAACGAACGGAGCGGTTCGTTGATAACTGCGCGGCTTGCGATGGAGCAGAACCGCGAAGTCATGGCCGTGCCGGGCAACATAACATCCGGCAATTCATTCGGGACGAATTACCTTATCAAGACCGGTGCAAAATTAGTGCAGCAATGGCAGGACGTCGTTGCCGAGCTGCCGAGCGAGATCTCAGCCGCGATATTGCCGCCAAAACTCGAAAAAGCAGAGACTGCAAAGCGACAACCCGAACTCATCCCGGCCGATATGAGCGAGAACGAGCGAAAGATATGGCAACTGCTCGCCGCGGACGATGCGACACATATTGATATATTGCTCGAGTCGACCGGACTCTCGTTCGGTGATCTTAACAACGCACTCGTCAGTCTCGATATTCGTGATCTGATCCGTGTTTTGCCAGGCAAGAATTATGCTCGGCGGACGTGAGAAAATTCGGCTTTTGACATTGGATAAATTTCGGCTATCCTCAAGCCTCTCATTGACAAGGTTGCGAGCGAGGTGTTACTTGTCATAAACGTCAGCACTATAAGGAGTGTTGACGTATTTTTTTTCCGCCTATGTCAAAGAACCTGCTAATAGTTGAGAGCCCTGCGAAAGCGAAGACCATCGAAAAGATCCTTGGGAGTGATTTTCAGGTGAATAGCTGCTTCGGCCATATCCGCGATTTGGAGAAGGCCGGCATGGGCATCGACATCGAGAATGATTTCGAACCACGCTACATAGTTTCGGAAGACAAAAAGAAGGTTGTTAATGAGCTGAAGTCTCTGGCGAAAAAGTCGGACGAAGTCTGGCTCGCAACCGACGAAGACCGCGAGGGTGAGGCGATCAGCTGGCATCTGTGCGAGGTATTAGGCCTAAATCCGGTAACGACCAAGCGGATCGTGTTTCACGAGATCACCAAACCTGCGATCGAGGCTGCCGTAAAGAATCCACGCACGGTGAATATGAATCTGGTGATGGCGCAACAGGCACGTCGCGTGCTCGATCGCATTGTCGGATTTGAACTAAGCCCTGTGCTTTGGCGCAAGATCAGTACGAGCAATAAGAATCTCAGTGCCGGTCGTGTACAGAGCGTCGCGGTCCGCCTAATTGCCGACCGGGAACGCGAGATCAACGCCTTCGAGGCGGAAAGTCATTTCAAGATCGAAGGGTTATTTTTTGCCGATGACATTACCGGGAAGCAAGTAACCTTCAAGGCCGAAGGCAAAAAACAGGACAGTGCGGAAGACGCGGAAACGTTTTTAAAAGGATGTTTCGGTGCCGATTATAAGGTCACGGATATTAAGGTAAAGCCCGGCAAACGCACACCGGCCGCGCCATTTACCACCTCAACGCTGCAACAGGAAGCTTCAAGAAAACTGGGTTACGGTGTGGCAAGAACCATGCAGATCGCACAGAAGCTTTACGAAAACGGGTATATTACCTATATGCGTACGGACAGCGTAAGCCTGAGCGAGACAGCGCAGGGTGATATTAAGCACGCGGTGAGCGAATTGTATGGTGAGAGATATCACCAGGCACGCAAATTCAGGAATAAAAACGAATCTGCACAGGAGGCCCACGAAGCCATTCGCCCAACCTACGCACACGCCGCATTCATTAACCATGAGGAATGGCAAAAATTATATGAACTGATCTGGAAGCGGACCATGGCCTCGCAGATGGCCGATGCTGAGCTGGAAAAAACCACGGTCAAGATCGAGATCTCCACGAACAAGGAAGAATTGACAGCTTCGGGAGAAGTGTTGAAATTCGACGGATTTCTCAAGGTTTATCAGGAAGATAAAGATGAGGATGAAGCGGAAGAATCAGCCGAAGGCCTTCTGCCGCCGATGACCGTGGGGCAGTCGATGCCGCTGTCTGAACTCAGAGCAACCGAACGTTTCAGCCGCCCTCAGCCGCGATACACGGAAGCATCACTCGTCAAAAAATTAGAAGAGCTCGGCATCGGCCGCCCGTCCACTTACGCACCGACAATTTCAACGATCCAGAAGCGGGAATACGTAGAGAAAAGAGATAAGGAAGGTACACCGAGAGCTTACAGGGTGTTGGTATTAAAAGATGATCTCATCACCAAGAGAGAAGAATCTGAGAATACCGGTGCCGAAAAATCAAAACTTTTCCCTACCGATCTGGGGCTCGTGGTGACGGATTTTCTCAAGCAATATTTTGACGCGATCATGGATTACGGCTTCACGGCCAAGATCGAGAAAGAGTTCGACGATGTAGCCGACGGGAAACTTCAGTGGAACGACATGCTCGAGGAGTTTTACGGCCCGTTCAAAAAGGATGTCGATAACACTCTCGAAAATGCAGAGCGTGTGAAGGGCGAGCGGATACTCGGAGACGACCCCGAAAGCGGTAAACCAGTCGTTGCCCGGATGGCTCGGTATGGCCCGATCATCCAGATCGGCAGTGCATCGGAAGAGGAGAAGCCGAGATTTGCAAAGGTTCCGCCCGGACAGAGCATCGAGACTATTACGTTCGAAGAAGCGCTTGCCTTATTTAAACTGCAGGACGCAATGGGCAGCTATGATGGCAAGGAATTGTCCGTGAACATTGGCCGCTTTGGGCCGTATGTTAAGTGGGGCGATGAATTTATCTCTATTCCCCGTGGTACCGACCTTGCGACGGTGGACACGGAAAAAGCGATCGAGTTTATAAAAGCTAAACAGGAGGCGGACGCTCCTGTCGGTGAGTATGACAACAAACCCATCACAAATGGAACGGGACGTTTCGGGCCTTTTATAAAATGGGACGGTTTATTCATCAACGTGCCTCGCCGATATGATCTTCAGAACCTGACCCAAGCCGAAATGAACGAACTTATCGAAGCAAAGGTCAGCAAAGAAGCAAACCGTTACATCAGGCGCTGGGAAGAAGAAAAGATTTCGCTCGAGAATGCGCGTTGGGGTCCTATCATCAAGTTTGGCAAAAAAATCATTTACATTCCCAAAAAAGCCGATGGCACGCGCTCCACTGCGGAGGAAGCAGCGGCTCTAACGCTGGAACAGGTAAAAGAAATTATCGTAGCCGAGGTTCCGGACGCGTTTACAAAGAAGACGCGGCCTCCTAGAAAAGCACCTGCCAAGAGAACTGCGAAGAATATTGGGAGATGATGTAAACTTCGGACGACGAACACATCCCAAATCCGAAGACGACCAAGAAAAACGGGGCGCTCACCATTGCCAAAACGAGCAATGTACCTATAAAATAGCGCTCGACAATACGAACGTCACGTCCGAGCGGCAAACGGGATGAAACTGTTCCGGCGTGACACGTGTCTAAATGAACGAAAATCTCCAGTTCCTACAAGCATTTATAAAAAACCCGATGAAGGTCGGGGCAATTGCGCCTAGCTCACCTGAGCTTGCGGCCGAGATGCTACAGGGTATTTATCCCGACGATCACAATATAGTTCTCGAACTCGGCGTCGGCACCGGTGCGATCACAAAGTTCTTGCGTGATGCTATCCCGAGCCGCGATTCCTACTTAGGTATCGAGATCGACGGCGATCTCGTAAAGACGCTGAATAATAACTTCCCTGATATGAATATCATTCAGGGAAACGCCGCTGAGTGCTATTCGATACATCAAGAACTCGGCTTAGGCAAAGTGCGATATTTGGTTTGCTGTCTGCCTTTTGTCTCGTTGCCTAAAGAAGTTAGCGACAGTGTACTTGCTGAGATCACTCGATTTATGGATGAGGGATGCGAGCTGCGAATTTTCCAGTACGCTCACGGATACTTTTTGCCGCCTGCGATCAAGCTTCGCGAATATCTCAAGAATCGATACGGCAAATCACGCCGCAGCCCGCTGGTTCTCAAAAACGTTCCGCCCGCTTTCACCCTGACTTGGTCGACCATTTAGGTCAACCGTCAATAGGTTTACAATTCTTTACACAAAACGCTGTTAACGACGAATATCTGGGCACCGCGTTCCCGGCGATCTGTGGTATAAATTACCTAAATCTCGTCATAAAGATTCAGTTTAATTTGCAGGAGAAATATATGTTGAAACGCAAAGTTTTAGGCGTGGTCCTTCTTCACGCCATGTTGCTGCCGTCGCTCGCGCTCGGGCAGACCGCACCAAAGATATACGAAGTTCCAAAGGATGTCTTCGACAAGATCAAAGAAGAGGGCACCAAGAACTCGCAGGTGATGAAAACGCTCGGCTATATGTCGGACGTGATCGGACCGAGGCTAACAGGAAGCCCAGGGATGAAGCGCGCGAACGACTGGACGCGCGATACTCTCGCGAGCTGGGGATTGCAAAATGCCCACCTTGAGTCGTGGGGACCATTTGGCCGCGGTTGGACGCTGAAGAAATTTTACGCGATGGTTGACGGACCGACGGCATTTCCGTTGATCGCTTATCCTAAGGCGTGGTCGCCGGGAACTGACACGTTGATCCCGCCACCACCACCGGTTGATCCAAAAGCGAAAAAGAAAGCACCTGTGGCTACCCCAACTAATCCCGCAACAGCGTATACCGGCGAAGTGGTTCGTTTCAATGCAGCAAACGAAGCTGAGCTTGAGCAGTACAAGGGCAAGCTCAAGGGCAAGATCGTTTTGCTCGGCGCTGTTCGCGACGTACGGGCATTGATGGATGCTCCCGGCAAACGCTTTACCGATAGCGAATTGCTCGGCATGGCCGACGCTCCCGATCCGGCGACGATCAGACGCCCTGCCGGTGCACCGCAGGGACCTCCGGGAGGCGGTGGAGGAGCGTTTCAATTTAATGCACGCCGATTCCGGTTCTTGTCGGAAGAGGGAGCCGCGATCATTATCGACTCGGCACGTGGCGATGGCGGTACGATGTTTGTTCAGGGAGCGACAGCTGTTCAACCGGCGACACCTCCACCAGCGGGTACGCCAAACCCCAACGTCCGTACAAAGGGAGCAAACGTCCCGATCCAGATCAGCGCTGCCGTCGAACACTTTAACCGAGTCGCCCGTATGGTCGATGCCGGTGAAAAGGTAACGATGACCGTCGATCTCAACGTCGAATTTCAGGACACCGACCCCAACGGCTACAACACGATCGCCGAGATCCCCGGCACCGACAAAGCCGACGAGGTTGTCATGCTGGGCGGCCACCTGGACTCATGGCAGGGCGGAACTGGTGCAACCGACAACGGTGCCGGATGCTCCGTGATGATGGAGGCGATGCGCATCATTCAGACGCTCGGCCTCAAGCCGCGCCGCACGATCAGAATCGGTCTGTGGTCGGGTGAGGAACAGGGCCTTTTGGGTTCGCGTGCCTATGTGCGTCAGCATTTTGGCTATCTCGGTGATGGCTCGACGCCGCAGTTTGGCGGCGGTGGCGGCGGTGGCGGCGGCGGAGCGGCTCAGACACCATTGGCTCTGACAAAGCTGCCTGAGTACGATAAATTCTCGGCTTACTACAACATCGACAACGGTACGGGTAAGATCCGCGGCGTGTACATGCAGGGCAACGACGGCGTCAGGCCTATCTTTCGCCGTTGGCTCGAGGTTTTCAAAGATCCGAAATGGTACGACGCGACAAAAGACATGAACATGAGCGCGAACACGCTCACGTTATCAAATACAGGCGGCACCGACCATCAGTCATTTGATGGCGTCGGGCTGCCGGGCTTTCAGTTCATACAGGACGCGGTCGAGTACGACACACGTACGCACCATTCGAACATGGACGTCTTCGACCGCATTCAGGCCGACGATATGAAGCAGATGTCGATTATTCTCGCAAATTTTGTCTATCAAACCGCGATGATGGATGACAAGATGCCGCGAAAGGCAAGGTAGTTCCTTTTCGTAATAAGAAAACCGCTCAGGCGTTTCCTTGCGCCAGAGCGGTTTTTTTGTTTGCAAGGGATGAAAGATGGGATATTATCATCGAACTACACTATTATGACCAATATCCAATTTGTACCAGGTGCGATCAGTGCGGGCGAATGCGTCAGCAACGGATGGGAAACCCTCAAGTTAAAATACGGCATGTATCTCGGCATCTCGCTGATCGCGATCATCCTGACCGGCTGCATACCGTGTCTGAACGTCGTTATTATGGGCCCGGTAATGGGCGGCGTTTACTACGTCGCCTTACGCGATATGCGCGGCGAGCCGGTCGATTTCGGGATGATGTTCAAGGGTTTTGAGAAGTTTGTACCGCTCATGGTCGTCGGCTTGCTCCAATCGATACCCGGAATTATTGCCCAGATCGTGCAGTACAGTGTGCGTATTGCTGGCCTTGGCTTGGGTAGTCGTGGCAATGGCGACTTTCAGTTCTTTCAGATGTCCGATCGCGATTTCGCACTCTCGGGCGGACTGATGGTTCTATTTGCCGTACTTTTTATTGTATTTATGGTCTTTTCGTTCTTGTGGTGGGCCGTTTTCTTCTTTGCGATACCGCTGATCATAGAAAACGATATGGGAGCGGTCGATGCGATCAAGCTAAGTGCAAGGGCGGCGATGAGCAATATCGGCGGCTTGCTCGTTTACTTTTTGCTATTGATCCTGGTGATGATCGTCGGAATGCTGATGCTGTGTGTCGGCATCTTTCTGGTTTCGATACCAGTCATGTACATCGCCGGAGCATTTGCATATAGGCAGGTTTTCCCGTGGATGGAGCAGCAATTCAATATGGCGCCGCCGCCGCCGACGGCGTATGGATTTGGCGGGCCCCAGTATTAAGGTGAAATTAAAGCGAAAGTTCCATGAACAGCACATCGCTGTGCGGATTTTCGTAGTATGGCAGTATTTTGACAAAGCCGAGAGTCTCGTAAAGGTTCAGGGCTTTGCCCATTTTGGGCGGGAAGGTGTCTAGCCGCATTTTCGAATAGCCGATCTGGCGTGCGTCGTCAATGAGCCGCTCGATCAGGGCAATGCCGATCTTTAGGCCGCGAAAATCATCACGGACAAAGAGCCGCTTCATCTCGCAAATACCATTTTCGAGCTTTCGCATGGCAATGCATCCACCGAGGCGATCATCTACATAGGCAAGTAGAAGACGGCCATCGGGCATCGCATATTTTCCCGGCAAGGTAGCAAGCTCAGCCTCGAAACCCTGAAAACACAAGTCGAGATCGATCCACACCTCGTATTCGCGAAAGATGCTGCGGGCATCGTCGATCTGCGAGGCCCTTTCGGCCTGAACGATATTGACGCTTTGCTTCTCAGCGGGTTTCATAACGTTGAAATTTTATCACGCGCCAGTTATCGTTGACCCTATCGGACGGTATCTTGAGTTATGGATAGACGTACTTTTTTACGCGATCTCGCATATTTTTCCAGTGGACTGGCTCTTGCGTGTTCGTCGCTGGGCAATCGCGCGATGGCCCTGGCAGACTCAGCCAATGCGAATGCCCATCGGGCGTTCGGCTTTGGCGACATATTGCCGACGGCGGCAAAAAACACCGGCGAGACGTTTCTCTCGCTGCCAAAGGGCTTTGAATACAACGTGATCGGCCGCGTCAAGGGCATGATGTCCGACGGGCGACCGACACCAGCGGCGCACGATGGGATGTGGACGTTTAAGGTGAAAAACGAGCTTCGCATCGTTCGTAATCACGAGGTGACCGGTGGCAAGATCCCGGTTCCGGGAATCGCCATTGGTACGGGCAATCATTATGACGAATTGGCTGGCGGCGGCACGACGACGTTGGTCATCGACCCGAAGACAAACACGGTCGTGCGTGATTTTGTCAGTCTTTCGGGCACGCTTATCAATTGCAGCGGCGGCCCGACACCGTGGGGAAGTTGGATATCATGCGAAGAGACAACGCTTGGCCGCACAGAGCGTGTTAGCTCGCGCGGCGTCAAGTCCGGCGGGTATCCAAAGCCGCACGGTTATTGTTTTGAGGTTTCGGCCGCTGCTAATACGAACATGCCTCCTCGCCCGCTCGAGGCAATGGGAAGGTTCGAGCACGAGGCGATCGCCGTCGATAAAAAAGGCGTTGTCTATCTTACCGAGGATTTCAACCCATGCGGTTTTTATCGCTTTGTTCCGCGAAAGAACAAACGACTCGCCGAGGGCGGCACGCTTCAGATGTTGACGATCACAGGTAAGCCCGATCACGACACGCGAAGCGGCCAGCAAGTGGGCGCAAGGCTCGTTGTAACCTGGGTGACGATAGATAACCCGGATCCGGTCGAGGCGGATGTAGATCCGTCGGCGGTTTTCAAACAGGGCAAGGCTAAAGGCGGAGCAACATTTAACCGCCTCGAGGGTTGCTGTGCCGACCGGGACGGCAAGATATACTTCACCTCGACGAGCGGCGGCAACTCGAAAGGCGGCCAGATCTGGCGGTACGAGCGGAAAGATCGGAACGGCGGCTTTCTCACGCTACTGTTTGAATCGCCCAGCAAAGACATTCTCTACATGCCCGACAACATCTGCATACGGCCTAAGAGCGAACTGCTCTTCGTCTGCGAAGACGGCGATTATCCGGGAATGGAATCGAAGAATTTTATGCGAATTCTAACGCCGAACGGGCAGATGGCAACCTTTGCGAGGAATGTCAGCACGCAATTTCCACGCAGCGAATTTGCTGGCTCGACCTTCTCGCCTGACGGCAAGACGCTTTTTGTGAACCTGCAAACTGCAGGTGTCACATTCGCGATCTGGGGCGATTGGGGAAAGTTCAAGAATTGAGACTATCCACTACATGGCGATTTGATAAACTAAGCGAACGAAATGGAACTTGCGGTCGAAAAATATAGGGTCAAGGACGAGCCTTTTTACTTGCCGGTGGGGCAAGAGGTCGAGTTGTTTGAGGCGGCGTACGCGGCAAAATTGCCAGCGATGCTAAAAGGGCCGACGGGCTGCGGCAAGACACGTTTTGTCGAATATATGGCGCATCGGCTAAACCGCCCGCTCATCACCGTCGCTTGTCACGAAGACCTTTCCTCGACCGATCTCGTGGGAAGATTCCTATTAGAGGGCGACGAGACCGTCTGGCACGATGGACCGCTAACCTCCGCCGTGCGTGCCGGTGCGATCTGTTATCTCGACGAGGTCGTCGAGGCCCGTAAGGACACCGTCGTCATCATCCATCCGCTCACCGACGACCGTCGCCGTCTGCCGATCGAAAAGCGCGGAACAGTTGTTGAGGCGCCGCCCGAATTTATGTTGGTCGTCTCATACAATCCGGGCTACCAATCGATCCTCAAAGATCTCAAACAGTCCACGCGCCAACGCTTCGTGGCAATGGAATTCGACTACCCAGACGCCGAAGCCGAAGCCAAGATCGTCGCCAAGGAAGGCGGCATCGACGAATCCACGGCCGCCGATCTCGTCAAAATTGGCCAAAAGGTCCGCAACCTTCGCGGCCACGGCCTCGAAGAAGGCGTCTCGACCCGACTCTTGATATACGCCGCCCAAATGATCGCTAAAGGCATCTCACCAATAGCCGCCGCCGAAGTCGCAATTTGCTCGCCGATCACGGACGACCGCGAGCTGCAGCGGAGTATTCGTGAGATCGTGACGACGATAATTTAACAACCGCTTACGACTCGACAGCGGTTTTGACGGAGCACAAATGAAAAAGAGGCTATCCATACTCCTCCTCGCCGTGATGATCGCCGCGTCGGGTGTTGTTACATTTGGGCAAACATATGCCCAGCCGCGTGAAGTGCCGATCGAGCGCCTCGTTCGTCAAAACTTTCCTAAGTTCTACGACCGCAGCAACCGTTATCCGGCGTTGATCCCGGAGTCGTTCTATCCTGTCGGATGGTCTAAGGATGGCAAGTTTGCGTACTACAGCGAGCCGGTCGATGAGGCGTGTGGGTGCTATTACGCTTATCTGGCGATCCAGGATATGCGTACCGATAAGATCATTTGGGAATTTAAGTACGATCAGGGCGACGAAGACGATCCGGTGACAGGCAAGCAAGGTGGGCAGGGCAACATTCGTGAGTTGTGGAAGAAAAATCAGAAGCTGTTCTCCGAAAAGCTCGCTGAGAACGGCATCGTCGCTTCGCGGTCGGTGATGCTCGGCAAGACTTTCTCGGCCGCAGGATTCAGTTACACGGCCAAATCAGCTAAAAAGATGGGCCAGAACGCCGATGGCGGCGAAAAGCGTGTCGATCTCTACACCGTTTCGCTCTCGTCAACAAAACTCGGCTCCAAAACCGTCTTCACCTCCGAGGACCACACCAAAGAAGACTATTCGTTCAGGCTAGACGCCGGCCTGATCGGCGTCATCAAAAGCCCGTACGAAAACCGCGTCGCCCTCATCGCCATCGAAGCAATGCGAGGCTATGAAGGCCCGCCGCACACGGCTCAGATCCGTGTTGTTGGCGCGGATCTGACGAGCGGATTTAAGAATAATTAAAATAGGCTAAAGTGTGATAGAATAAGGGTTAATTGACAGCAATAACGAGAAAATTCATTGACAAAAAAGGGCGTCTCGTTATGACCAGACTTGGCAGAATGAGTGATGGCGACGACCGTTCTTTTGATATAGAGTTTTGGCAGAGCCTCACTCACGAACAGCGAATGACGGCCGCTTGGGAGCTCGTTGAACATGCTCATGCGATAAAGGGCGGTAAACCTGATGAACTCAGACTTCAAAGATCTGTTACAAGCCTTAAACGACGCCAGAGCTGAATACCTCGTTGTCGGCGGCTACGCAGTTATAGAGCACACTGAACCGCGCTACACGAAGGACATTGATGTTTGGGTTAACAATACAAAAGACAACGCCGAGCGCGTACTGAAAGCCCTCGCGGAATATGGTGCTCCGATTACCGATCTCACTGTTGAATACCTCGCTTCCGATGACGCATTTTTTCAGATAGGCATCGCGCCAGTTAGGATCGATATCCTGGGAAACCTTATTGCCGTGCATTTTTCGGATTGTTGGGATCGGAGACTAGTCGCACAGGTTGAAGGCATGCTAGTCAATTTTATAGGCATACGCGACCTGATCAAAAACAAAGAAGCCTCCGGACGGCCTGTTGACCTGATCGATGTCGAACGTCTAAAAAAACGCCTCGATATATTTAGCGATGGAGACTAGGTTCTGTTGACATTTGATCGAAGCCTCGTTTACGAGGATTTCCCGAAGGGAGCATAGACCGTCGTTTACGGCGGGGTTAAGGTAACAAGATGAATTCCCAGCCCGTTTTAACGGGCTTAAAATCAGGCGGCTTAAGCCACAGCAGGTAAGGACGTTAAAACGCCCTTTGGTCGGCATCGCATCATGGTCCCCGCCGTAAACGACGGGGCTATGACCGCGAAACGCGGAAAAGACCGCTAAAGCGTCCTGCAAATCAAAATGTCAACAGAACCTAAATATTTCACGCCGAACGACCCTTTCGACTGGCGCGCCGGATGCAAAACCGTCGTCCACGACACCCACGCCCTCCGCACCCTCACCAAACAGAAAAACGACATCCAAACCACCCTCGGCGAACCCCGCTCGATAAACTGGAGAAGCTGGGCGAGATGCTTGCGGAACTAAAATCGAATAGTGACGCATCTAATGGGGTTGAATCTTGATGAGTGATTGGACTGCACAATTTCAGCGCGAGCAATTGCACCGAGCGGCGCAGGACGGCGATCTTGATCGCGTCAACGAACTGCTGGAGCGAAAGTATCCTGTCAACCGCTTCGACGATTTGGGAAAGACGCCGTTGCACTACGCTGTTATGGACCATCGGCTCGAAGTGGCCGAACGCCTCATCGAAGCAGGAGCGAATGTTAACGCCCACGACGAGCGGGTGATTGGAGATACGCCCCTTTGTGAAAACGCCGGAGAGTGCAGCTATGACATGGCAAAGCTTTTGATTGACGCTGGGGCTGACCCGACCATTCGCGGTTGGATGCAGTTGAACGCCTTCGATCGAATTCGTGATCGCCAAGGCCCTAATGCCCGCAGGATTCTCCAACTACTTGAGGAAGCCGCGGCCCGGAGCTAGTTGCAGCCCGCTTTTACTATTTCATGAAAAAGTTTCGAGTTATAGTTTCGGCCCTACTGTTGTTTGCGAGTATTCCATTCTGTCTCGCTCAAACAAGGAAAGAGAAAACCGTAATTACAACTATCTATCCCACAACTTGGTTCGCGCCGATCAACGATCCCAACAAACCCGACTGGGAGATATTGCCGCAGGAGCGACACGCGGGGGAGGTTATTTTGTCGAAGCGGAATGAGCTTGGCATTTTGTCGAACTTTGCGGCGACGCCGTTTGAGCTTTATGGCAAGCGGTACGCGAGCGTCGAGGGCTTTTGGCAGATGATGCTTTATCCGGAAGGGACGAGTGACGAGAGAGCGAGGGACAAGGGTTTGACTTGGAAATTCACTCGCGAACAAGTCGCACAGATGACGGCGTTCGAGGCGAAGGCAGCAGGCACGCTCGCCGAGGAAAACATGAAAACCCTCGGCATCCATTGGTGCACATTCGACGGCAAGCGTTTCCCATACCGCTCCGCCACGCCCGGCGAACACCACAAACTCATCCTCGCCGCCATGCGTGCCAAAGCCAACCAAAACCCCGAAGTAAAACGCATCCTCCTCGCCACCGGCGACCTCATCCTAAAACCCGACCACCACGGCGAAGAAAACCCACCGCCCGAGTGGAAATACTACGACATCTGGATGCAGATCCGGTCGGAGTTGCGGACCGCTGCGCGTTAGCGTGGGCAAGAACGGCCTCCCACTCGCTAATTTACCTTTCATTCAGCAAATACAGTTGTTTCAGTCTGTAGGTTGACGAAGTTAACCAACTCTTAACTTGCGTGTCACATCGTCGTAACACCGCGGGCATATTCTCTCCTTTGAAGTCATTTGAACTACAAGATCTAGCTGCGTCCACGAGATCGGTCGATACCGATACTCTTCACGCCGCTATTTTCATATTTAAGACGACTTAACCGAAAGGAGTATTTATGCGATCGAAATTACTGGCCAAGTTTGTGACACTAAGTTTTGCCTTGCTTTTTGCACCGGCTATCTTCGCTCAGGCGAGCGGAGCTCTCAATGGAACCGTGAAGGATCCGAACGGGGCTCTCATTCAGGGAGCGAATGTTACGGTGAAAAATACCGCCACCAATCTGACCCGATCTGCGGTAACCAATGAGGACGGCAATTGGACGGTTACCGTACTGCCGGTCGGCACGTATTCTGTCTCTTACGAAAAAGAGGGCTTTAAGAAAGCCGTAAATCAGAAGATCGAGGTCGAGGCATCTGTAACTCGCAGCGTCGAGATGGTTTTGGGAATTGGAGTTTCCGACGTTTTTGTCGATGTGACCTCAGATATGCCGCTCGTTCAAACGGAGTCGGCAACAGTTGCCCGTCAGATCACTGGCGAACAGCTGACCAAAACGCCAACCTCGACCCGTAGCTTTACCGGACTATTAGGCTCTGAATCGGGAGTTTCTTCGGAACTGTCGCCAGTTGGTGTGAATGGAAACGGCAATATCTCGCCGTCGGTCAATGGTACGCGAACGACCTCGACCAGTCTTTCATTCAACGGTGTCGACGCGACGAACATTACAAGTAATGAAGGAAGCTTGAGCGATAATATTTCGCCTGCTCCGGAAACTCTACAGGAAGTTAAACTCCAGACATCGCTCTACGATGCATCGACTGGTCGCAGCGGTGGCGGAAACTTTCAGCTAATAACAAAATCGGGCGGAAATCAGTTCAATGGTTCTGCCTATTATTACTTGCAGAACAAGAAATTCAATTCGAACGAATTTTTCCTTGAGCAGAGCAACAACGAAAAGCCGCGAGCAGATCGCACCGAGGCCGGATTCACCATTGGCGGGCCGATTCTTAAGAACAAAGCGTTCTTCTTCGGCGGATATCAGTACACGGACGCAAATACAGGGTTGGTTCCGACCGCAAGAACACGAACCGTCTTGCCACAGGCGTTCACGGTGCTGGGCAATGATCGCTCTAAAGGTGCGATCGCCGCTGCGTTCAATCAGTTCAACGGCTGCACAGTCGGTACGACATGCCTGCTGCCGACAGATATTAGCGATATCGCTCATAGACTGTTCAATCTGCGTAATGCAGTCACGGGCGGTTTTTATCTTCCAAGTGTAAGCAACGTACGTGCTCTCGGGATAGTCGACCAAGCTGGCTCAGCGGCCTTTCAATTCGGAACGTTCCCCGGAATTACGGCGAGGACGATCCAACGAAATAACCCTCTTGTCGAGTTTATTAGTGTTCAGCCTTCTACATTTAGACAACATCAATTCACCGGTCGTTTTGACGGACAGCTAAATTCAAACAACACGATCAACGGCACGCTTTTCTTTGCAAACTTTCCCGGCCTGGATTCTTTTCCAGATCCAAACAGCCTGGTCTCACCGACAACCTTGCGTCGCAATGACAAGAATCGAACCCTTTCGATCAGCGACACGCATATTTTCTCGCAGAATTTGATCAACGAGCTTCGTTTTGGATATTTCTCGCTTAACAATTCGAGAGCCTTAACGGACGATTTTTCAACAGGCGAGTTTACCAACGCGGCAATCGGCGTTCTTAATCCTGCAACCTCATTTGATCCGAGCGTAGCGACAACACGTCTGGGACATTACATCGGTCGTAACAACATCGCAAACTTTTCTTTCGGCGGGCCGAACGACTCATTCAATAAACGAAAGCAGCTAACGTACAGCGTTGGCGACAACGTTACCTGGACTCGCGGAAATCACAACATTAAATTCGGTGGAGATTACAAAAGTCATCAATATGACACGAACTTGCCGGAAGAGCAGGCGACCGAGTTTGAAAAATTCGATTCGTTCACGCAGTTGCTTACCGGAAACGCGACCGAGGCCGATACTCAGTACGGTATAACGGATAAGCGCTTTCGGTTTAGAGACTATGGCTTCTACATTACCGATAACTGGAAGGTAAGCCGAAAGCTAAACCTGAGCCTCGGCCTCCGCTACGAACTGTTTATGTGGCCTGAAGAGAAAGATGGCCGTATCGGCAACTTCGATCTTGAACCATATCTGCCGTGTTTTTCCGCAACAGGCGGCACAAACGCACTGTGCGATAACCCGACTGGCGGATTTATAATCCCAAACAACGTAAACATGACGGGTATCTCAATCGTTGATTCGGCAATTGCGGCAACCCAAAAGGCTAACAACAAGCACACTCTGAAAGGTCAGGACACGAATAACTTTGCTCCACGATTTGGCTTTGCTTATTCGTTCAATGACAAGTTGGTTGTTCGTGGCGGCTACGGAATGTTCTATGATCGTCCGTCGGCGGCATTCATTAATACGGTTTTCTCAAATTATCCGTTCCTTCGCGAGGTTGAGATCACTGTACCGAGTGGAAACGTCTCGATTCCCGGGGCGTTTTCGGGTGTTCCGACCAACATTCCGCTCAATAACTGGCTTCCGTTTCGTATCATTCGCGGAGCCGGAGCGACCGGAGCTTTCCAGATCCGCGATAGCACACCTGTGTTTGTCGATTCACGCGGTAATCCGCAAAACGCACCGGGGCAAACTTGTGTTGTTGCGACGGGCGTTGGCTGTATTCGCGGAAGTATCGCTGAGACTTTCGAGTTTCGTGCCGTTGACCGTAATTTGAAGACGCCGCTTATTCATCAGTGGAATGTTGGAGTTCAATACGAGCTCGCCAAAGACCTTCTTTTCGAAGCCAGATATGTTGGAACAAAAGGAAAAGGCCTTTTGATCGCCAATGCGCTAAACCAAGGCTACGATCTTAATGATCCGAACACACCAGATCATATCTACGAACGTTTCAATCAGGCATATGTCAATGCTGGTTCGCCCAACGGCGCTTTAAATGCGGGAACAACGGCGAGGGCAAGAGGAACGGGCATCGCGTACGGTTTCCTAAACACCGTGACCGGACGTACCGATCTTAATCTTTCGTCAGCAACCGGTACGGTCATTGGCTTCGAAGCCCGCGTACCTGTTCTCGGCTTTAATGTACCCGAAGCATTGCTCTTGCAATCGAAAGGAACCTCGGATTATCACGGCGGACAGTTCAGTTTGACGAAACGCCTTTCAAGAGGTCTTCAGTTCAACGTAGCTTACACGTTCTCGCGATCTATCGATATCATGTCAAGCGATCCGGGAAGCACGGCGGGCAGCGGCAAGCCGGACGTTCCGAACAGCGGATTTATCGTTCAGGGTGATTCGCGAAATATACAGAACAACAAAGCGCTTTCAGATTTCGATCGAACACATCGTTTCAGCACAAACTTTGTCTGGGAGATTCCCACGGTCGGTTCCAACAGCCGCTTTGTGTCTGGTTGGTCGGTTTCCGGGTTCTTTCAAGTACAATCCGGTTCACCTTACACTGTTTTCGCCTCAGAACCCGAGATCGCGAACGTCAGTCAGTTAACCGATCTTACGAGAGGTTCCGGCGGACTCTATCGTCTAGGTTTTGGCCGTCCAAATATCACATGTTCGGCTACTGATGCGGTGTCGTCGGCAAGTACGACCAATCTCGCGGTCATAAACCGTGGCTGTTTCAGCTCGCCGCTCGGTGGCTTTGGAAGTCTCGGACGAAATGCTTTCCGTGGCCCAACACAGAGACGTCTCGATCTGAGCTTTGCCAAAAATACAAAGTTCAACGACCGCGTAAGCTTCGAACTTGGCTTCGATCTGTTCAACGTATTCAACACGGTGAACTTTGCCAATCCGAATAGTGACCTTCAGGACGCTGTCGATTTCGGTATTATCACTGGAACCGTCGGCGGACCGAGGGTCGGGCAGTTCCGGGCAAAGCTCCGGTTCTAAAGCTCGACTATTCAAGGGGGAACAAAAGAGGCTCTCGTGGGTGCGGGCCTCTTTTTCTACTACTTTGTCGCAGTCGTTTTTACGTCCTTCGGGTCGAAGGGCGTGGCTTGGTATTTCTTGACGGCGTCCTGAGCGTCGTCGTAGTTGTCGCCGAGGTCAGCGGCACGCTTGTAGGCGGCTACGGCACGGGTACGGTCGCCTTTGGCGTCGTAGGCGTTGCCCATTTTGATGTTGGCCCAGACCGAGAGCCATGGCGGATTTAAGGCACCGCCGAGTGTGGCCTTGAAATTATCGATCGCGAGATCAAAGTTTCGTTGTTCGAGGAAAAGTAGGCCGAGGTGGTAATAGATCCACGAGTTCGAGCGGTCGAGCTTTAAGGCCGCCTCAAACTGCTGCTGGGCCTCGACATAATTCCCCTCCTTAAACTGCTCAATACCGCGGCGGGCGATCGACGAGACACGCAGGTCGGGCGAGATACGCAGCAGCTTAAAACTAGGGTCGATCAACACGCCGATCGGTTTGCCGGTCGATTCGATGTTAAAGTCGGCACTCGCATCGTCCATATCGAGCTTGACGGTGGTCAGGCCTTGATCACCCTCGGACCGAAGCTGTATCTCGACAGGCAGGCGAAGATTGTCGTAATTCTGCTTCACCGTGCCACGCGTCACGAATTTACCACCGCGCGTACGGATGATAAGGTAATCGCTCGAAAACTCAGGCACGCCGGTCGACTCGACCCAGCGGGCGAAGAAGTAACGCATATTCTGCCCGGCGACACGTGACGTGAGCTTCTCAAAATCATCGATCGAGGCAGTCTTGCCGCGATATTCGCTTAAGAATGTTCGCGTCAACTGGTCAAATTTCTGCGTACCCAAAGTATCCCGCAAAAGCTTGTAAACAAACGCGCCCTTGGCGTACATGATGTACTGATAGCCGATGCTCTGGTCGTCGAGATTGGCCGGGGCACGCAGCAGCGATGCGGTCTGCTCGAAGGTGAGCGATTTTTCGAGCAGTTCGCGGCGAATACCGTCGAGCTTGGCACCGTCCATCTCGGTCTCGCGAAGGCTAAACGCACTGTACTCGGCCAATCCTTGCGACAGCCACGCGTCGTCAAACGACTTAAGCCCCACGGTCTGGCCCCACCATTGATAGGCAGCCTCGCGTTGGAGCCGCTCGTTCATGTACGTCTCGCGATTCTCATCAAACGGTTTTGACGCGATAAAGAGCAACCCACGCGACGAGTAAAAATCAAGGCTGTCGTCATCTATCTGCACGATCGAGAGCTTCTTGCCATACGCCGCCGGGCCAAAGCGTTTGGTGTAATTCTCGAGTGCCTTGCCGATCGTCTCGCCGTAGGCTGAGATCAGAGCGTCGCTGCCCGGTTTGGCGAAGAACTGCAATTCCTGCTCGCCGACGCGGAGCGTGCGTGGCAAGTATTTGCCATACGCAAAGTTGCCGGGCAATGCGGGCGTCGATTGTACAAAGCGCGTCTTCCCCGCGACCACGCCAGTCGCGGCGTCGCTGTAGCCGACGAGCTGCAAGCCCGCCGGAAGGGAGATCGAAATGTCCGATGTCGCGAGGTCAGCCGCGTAATCGTGAAACGGGAACCAGCGTGCCGCGTACATCAGATAACCGTTATTCTCGCCGACAAAGGCCAGCCGCTTATTGAGCAAAGGGCCGCCGGACGGACCGTCGAGAACGCCGCTGTACTTGAAACGCAAGGTCACAGTCGTTCCCTTGGCAATGTTCTCGCCGAGGTCGATACGCACATGCGGGCCGAGGTCGCTGCTGTTGGTCTGGTCCTGGACAAATGTGATCAGGCTCGTGGGCGTAGTCGCCATCGCCGGTTTTGGCGTTGCCTTGGCGGTTGGCGTGGTGACCGCCGGTGTCATTATGATCGTCTTGTCGAGGCGCGTGATCGTGTCGATCTTGAGGCTGCCGTTTAGCTCAAATGCCACGGCCCGCGTGTCCTCGAGCGGCGTAAACGTCACATCCGCCGTCGCCGTGAGCTTTCGCTCAGCCGGGCTGATCGCCGCGTCGATCACATAATTGGTCACATCAAACGGCGTCCGCTTGATCTGCTGTGCCGCGACCGGTAGCGACAAAAGCATCGCGAAAACAAAGATCCTAAATCCGTCCCTAATCAGCTTGGTCATCATCTTTACCCGCAAAAAAGTGAAATCAATACAGCCAATCTATGATGTTACCAGACAACAAATCGTTTGCTATGCAGCGCCCGCGACCCAACCCCCGGGCTTACGCCGCGTGGCTCTATGCTGAAGCCCGCTACGTGGGCATGAATAGATGAAACAAAAAACTGCCCTAGAGATTTTTTAGAGTCCTTTTTCCACTAGCTAAAGTTAGTGGCAACTCATCTGTTGAAGTAAAATGGTTCAATGTTTCAAGTTCCATCGTTGTCTCGTTTAGTTGTTGTCGGATCTTTTGTTCTGCTTTTGGCGGTCTTCACGCTGTTTCAGAGCGGCGGTCGGGTTGTGCGGGCGGATGTTGGTATTGGCAATGTTCCGGCTGGGACGGCTCCATCTACCGTCGCGGTCAATCCGGTCACTAATAAGATGTATGTCGCTAACCGGGACAGCGGTAATGTCACGGTGATCGACGGGCGGAATAATTCGACGGTGACTGTCACGGCGGGCACGACGCCGCGTTCGATCGCGGTCAATCCGGTGACGAATCGGATCTACGTCGCTAATGAGGGCAGCAACAACTTAACGGTCATCGAGGGCAGCGACAATTCGACCACGACCGTCGCCGTCGGCTCAGCTCCCCAGGCGGTGGCCGTCAATTCGGTGACGAACAAGATCTACACCGCAAATGAGGGCAGCAACAATGTCACGGTGATCGACGGCGGCGACAACTCGACAGCGACCGTTGCGGCGGGTACAAGGCCTTTTGCTCTAGCGGTTAACCCGGTGACGAATAAGATATACGTCGCAAATTTCGACAGCAACAACGTCACGGTGATCGACGGCAGCAACAACTCGACGACAACTGTCGCGGCCGGCTCAACTCCGGCTAAAGTGGCGGTCAATCCGGTGACGAACAGGATCTATGTCGCGAATGTTCTCAGCGACAACGTCACAGTGATCGACGGCAGCAATAATTCGACCGCGACAGTCGCGACTGGTGAAGATCCTTTTTCCGTAGCGGTAAATCCGGTGACGAACAAGATCTACGTCGCTAATCTCAATAGTGCAAGCGTCACGGTGATCGATGGGACCAACAACACGACATCGACGGTCGCGACCGGCACAGATCCCTTTCCGCTCGCGGTCAATCCCGTAACGAATAAGATCTACGTCGCCAATGGAGACAGCGGCAACGTAACGGTGATCGACGGCAGTAACAACTTGACAACGACCGTCCCGGCCGGCACAAATCCCGTTGCCGTAGGGGTCAATCCGGTGACGAATAAGATCTATGTTGCTAATCAGGCAAGCAACAACGTCACGGTGATCGACGGGTCTTATAACAGGACGGCAACCGTCGCAGCTGGCGACAGTCCCGCTTCCGTCGCGGTCAATCCGGTAACGAATAAGATCTATGTGGCTAATTATTTCAGCAGCAATGTAACAGTGATCGACGGGACGAACAATTCGACGGCAACCGTCGCGGCTGGTTTTTTTCTCGGTCCCGTGGCGGTTAATCCGGTGACTAATAAAATCTATGCCGCTAGTCAATTCATGAACGGAGGCGTAACGGTGATTGACGGCAGCGACAATTCGACGACAACCATCGCGGCTGGCACAGATCCCAGTGCCGTGGCGGTCAACACGGTCACTAATAAAATCTATGTCGCTAATCGAGGCAGCGATAACGTAACGATAATTGACGGAACAAACAACTCGACGACAACCATCGCGGTTGGCTCAAGTCCCAATGACATCGCGGTCAATCCCGTAACGAATAAAATTTATGTTGCTAATAGAACCAGCAACAACGTCACGGTGATCGATGGAACGAACAACTCGACCATAGCCGTCGCGGCTGGAACAAGACCCGATGCCCTCGAGATCAATCCGGTAACCAATAAAATCTATGTCGCTAATATGAATAGCAACAACGTCACGGTGATCGACGG
>JANPDK010000041.1:0-14735 GCA_031431415.1 Acidobacteriota bacterium
AAGGGCATTCTTGCGGTAAACGATGCCCTTACTTCGTGCGGGCTTCTGCAAAAAAACGGACGACCTTAACCATAAGATCGTCCGTTTACTCTTTCTAATTGGCTGGGGCGGGAGGACTCGAACCTACGAATGCCGGATCCAAAGACCGGTGCCTTACCACTTGGCTACGCCCCAATGCGAATTAAAGAAACTAACGGAAACAACCTACCGCCGAAGCGCCTCGCTGTATTCATCACGCGAGATGGTTGATACGGCAAACTTTCGCCATGTCGATTCATCATCGAGGGCTTTTTTAGCAGCTTGCCGTGTCTCTTTTTTGTCAAATACCGCGAAAACGCTTGCCCCGCTGCCGCTCATCGCGGCGTTAGCGGCACCGAGCTCGATCAGAGTATTCTTTACCCTCTCGATCTCCGGATAAGCGGAAAATACGCTTCGCTCAAAATCGTTTATCAATACCGAATGGTGCGGATCAAGTAAATCAGCATCCTCGCGGCAAACAGGAAGAATACGATTCATGTCCAGATTTGTCAAGGTCGCGGCGTCCAAACCATCAAAAGCCTCACGTGTCGAGACATCTACCGCCGGCGTAACAATGAGCATCTCGCCCGCTTCCCTGTCATCGATGGGCTCGATCAACTCACCACGCCCAGTCCCGATCGCCGTCCCGCCTTGCAAAAAGAACGGCACATCCGATCCCAATTCCATCGCGATTGCATTAAGCCCACGTTCCTCGACCGCGACATCCCACAACCGCATCAACCCTATCAATGCCGCCGCCGCGTTCGATGAACCGCCGCCAAGCCCGCCGGGCGACGGTATCCGTTTTTCTAAATGAATGAACGCACCCTTATCAATACCCGCAATACGCTGCAACGCCTTTGCCGCCTGAATTATCAGATTACGCTCGTCCGTCGGTATCGTAGCGTCCTCGCATGTCAGCTCCAGCTTCTCCGACTCCGCGAAATAGAGGATATCGCAAAGCGACACCGTCTGAAACACCGTAAATAGCTCATGAAAACCATCGTCACGCTTACCCAGCACTCGAAGCGTCCAGTTTATTTTGGCAAAAGATGGCAATGAGAATGGCTGCATCTTTTCAAGCATAAAATAAAAACCTTTCAGCCACGAATGCACGAATGCCAGGAATTAACTACCTGGACAAAAAAATCAGGCCGTCTATAACGACGGCCTGACCCATTCGTGCATTCGTGGCTAGTCATTTCCTCACCAAAAACACCTGCGTAAAATAATAAGCTCCATCCTCCGTCACCGCGACGCCGATGGCGGATTCTTTCCAGTCGGCTGAGAGCATATTGCGGCGATGCGATGGCGAGTCGAGCCATAGCTGGATCGTGAGAGCGACCGGATCTTGGTAGCCGCGGTTGAAGGCGATGTTCTCGCCAATCGAACGCCATTTGCCGACGCCATTGGCATCCGCACGGTCGCTAACCATCTTGCTGTCGAGGCCTTTGTGGCTGAAGAATTGAAACTCGGCCATGCTCGATGAGTGAACACGAGCGGTTTTTGCTACGTTGTCATTCCAAGTAAGCGGCTGCAGTCCGTTCTCGACACGTTTCTCGTTGACCATATTGAACGCAAGACGCTCGACTTCAACGATATTCACGGCGACCGACGATTTGACCGAAGCGACGGGCTTTTCGACAATTCGCGAACGCGTGATGCCGTTTGCCTTGTCGTCCTCTTCGAAAGCGGCGTCGAGAAATTTGTTCAGCTCAGCCTCAAGTCCTGAGAGACGTGCAGTCGTATTTGGGCCTTTCGATGCGTTATTTTGGGCGAAAGTACCAGCCGCGAGAACGGCCATAACGCCCACTAGGGGGAAGAGTTTTCTGATCATCATTTCCTCACTTCGGCAGCCGGACAACCATTTTTACTGGCTCTTGGGCTTTGCGCGTACTCGTCGAGCACTTGCCTTTTCGGTTAAGGTGGTAAAACAAAAAAGTATTACCTAGTTAAACAAATTCTGAATCTTCGGCTTATTCCAAAAAGGTCTCAGCGGTCTTTAAGGCGATATTGTGTGTTATCGCACAGACGCCATTAATTATTTTGTTAAATTAGAGACAAGCCCGAGTCAGCGCAATGAAGATTGAATGCCTTTCCAAACTCGCATTCGGATAACGCTCCCGTGTTAACCATTTTCCTGTGATGACAACTTTTTTGGCAGCCTATCGGTTTTTATACATAGATACCAAGGACTAGCAAGGGGTGGGATTGACAGAATGCTCGAATTTTTTCGAGATCCTGTCTGTCCCGTACTTGGTAATGGATAAAAAATGATACATCGCATAGTCTTTTGGACTTCACTTAGCAGGCATCTACTTCGTACCGCCGGTTTTTTTGCTGTTGTTCTATTCGTGGCGGCTCAAATCTGGGGTCAGACCCCGATGCCCATGCCGATGCCCGCAGCGGCCACACCATCTCCAGAGCCGCTGGCGTTGCCTACACAAACGCCGGAGATGAAAGACATGAAACCGGGCAGTGACTCTTCAGTGGATAAGGAAATGGATGGCGACATGATGGGGGCACCGGGTCTTACGCCACCTGGGATCATGGTTGGAAAAGCCGGACGATGGATGATCGGCTATCAGGTCATGTTTGACAAGATGGAGGGCAATCGGATCGGAACGCGTGAGGTTAGCACCGCCACGGTCCTCAGCCGGTTTATGGCGTCACCAACTGATATGACGATGCAGATGCACATGGGTATGGTCATGTATTCGCCGACAGATAAGCTCACGCTAATGGCAATGGTTCCGTTTATTCGTAAGTCAATGAACCATGTCATGAGCGACGGTTCCAGGTTCAACGAGCTGACCAAAGGAGTCGGTGACGTTGAACTACGAGCCCTTTATGTCCTGTACGCGAAGAAAGACCTTAGACATCGTTTTCTATTAAATGCCGGGGTCGGACTGCCTTCCGGCTCAATCGATCAGAAGATGGGCCCTCATAGATTGGAGTATCCGATGCAATTGGGATCGGGGACTTTTTCCATCATTCCAGGCTTTACTTACCTCGGTCAAGCGAACCCTTGGGGCTGGGGAGCGGAATTCATTCCGACGCTGCGAATCGGCAGAAACAGTAACGGCTATAGGCTTGGAAATCGCTACCAACCGAGCGTTTGGGGTGCACGAACGTTGACTCCGTGGCTGAGTTTGTCTGCCCGGCTTAATGGCGATGTATGGCGAAATATCAGGGGCTCCGATCCGATGCTGGACATAATGGACGAGCCGACGAAAGATCCCATGCTTCAAGGCGGAAAGCGCATCGACATTACATTTGGACCAAACATTCACCCTTCGCTATTCAAGGGGCACGAATTCTTTGTCCATATTAATAAGCCGATATATCAATCGCTCGATGGCCCCCAGCTCCAACGGCGATCGGCCCTTACGTTAGGTTGGCAGTATGAATTCTAATTCTGATAAGGAGAACTTCATGAAGATCGACCCGTTAAAGATCGGCGTCGCAGGTTATGGGGCGAGGAGGTTGGACGATCTCACCCGTTGGTGTCGTCTGGGGACTTGTCGGATGGAGCTTATTCGCAGGAATTTTCGCTTGGATTTTAGCGACCATTTACAACTTGTTAACCAAGGACTGAAAACCTGATTTTTCAGCCGACCGGATCGCAAATGTGAATTGCAAATAAATGTGAATTGCAAATTAAGTGCTGAATCGACATGAGATACGAGTGATATGAGATTAAACAACTCGTATAAATTTAAATTTTGAGGTGAAAAATTATGATGAATTATGACTATGGTTTCTTTGGAATGCACATGCTTTGGTGGCTTTTTTGGATCGTTATTATTTCCATACTTTTCGGATGGTTTGAACCAGTTCCGAAGAGGCGGATTAGAAAAGATTCGCCGCTCGATATTCTACAAAAGCGGTTCGCTTCGGGCGAGATTACTGCTGAAGAATATCAAGAGAAAAAGCATGTTCTGGCAAGTGATCTAGCAAATACCACAATTTAAGTCCGAGCGAAATGTCAACAGATAATAAAGGTTCAAAGTAGAGTTTGAGATTCAACGAAACTCAAATTCCAAATATAAAAGGAGAAAAAAATGAGTTGTTGTAGCGATGTAATGAAACCAATCGAAGCGTCGTCGTGCTGCGAGCCACGAGACACGGCGGAGCAGGCCGCAAAAGCGATGAAAAATTCGGGATGCGGCTGCGCACCGGTGGTCGAGGATAAGGACAGCCTAAAACTTGTAGGTGTTGTGACCGAACGGGATGTTTGTCACAGCGTCGCCGCTGAGGACTTGAAAGCGTCGACTGTGAGTGTCGAAACGATCATGCGTCCTGCTTCGTCTTGCTGTGGCGTGGACGATTCTTTGGAGGAAACGACGCGGAAACTCCACGAACATAAAGCGACCAGCTTGCCCGTAGTTGACGCAGGTGGTTCGTGCTGCGGGACAGTTAGCTTGCACCACATTCGCGATAATAGCGCGGCGGTGACAGCCTAAAAAGCAGCAATATGAAAATATCAAAAATAATACATATACTTAACGTCCTTGTGGGATTCGCAGGTGTTGCAGCCGCGATAGCCGGAGTTCTGGCTAATAATAGTCTGGTGTGGGGGCTTACACGAGAACATCTCCTTCTATGTTCTGGCGTTCTTATGCTCATCGCGATCTGGCTCGCAGTCAACACCGTCCATCACGTAATGCTTGACGAAAAAGGCGAGGTGGTCTGAATTTAGCTCATCGGGACTTGTTTTGATTAAACTGAAGGATTTATGCTCAGCCGAGGGGATGAATCTGTCATTCTAACCTCATAATTATTATGGAAGAGGCTTTAGATCCAATCTGCGGAATGACGGTCTCACCTGAAACTGCGGCCGGGGAATACGAGAGCGACGGCACGACGTATTACTTCTGCTCCTTAGGCTGTCTCGAGAAATTCAAGGCTCAGGCTCAAACGCCGGTTAATCTCGTGCAAATTGGGCGGGATAAGGAAGGCGTGCACCATGGCGAGATGATAGCAACTCCGTCAGGAAAGGAGATCGATCCGGTTTGCGGAATGACGGTAAACCCTGAAACTGCGGCCGGCAAACATGATGTTGACGGCAAGACCTACTACTTTTGTTCGAAAGGCTGTCTGGAAAAGTTCAAGAACGACCCCGAATCCTTTCTCCGGCCTCAGCAAAAGGCAGCCGCCCTACCAAAGGACGTCGAATACACCTGCCCGATGCACCCGCAAATTTCGCAGATCGGGCCCGGAAGCTGTCCGATCTGCGGGATGGCGTTGGAACCGAGAGTGGTTTCGCTCGATGCGGTTGAGGACAATAGTGAGCTGCTAAGCATGAGCCGCCGATTCTGGATAAGCGTTGCATTGTCGATACCGGTTTTTATTTTGGCGTCTGCGGGAATGTTTTTTTCCATTGAGCGGTTCGTTTCGCCAAACATTTCTTCCTGGCTCCAGTTCGTATTTGGTTCAATTGTCGTGCTTTGGGGCGGCTTTCCTTTTTTTCAGCGTGCGCTGGCCTCAATCAGAAACGTCAGCCCCAATATGTTCACGCTCATCGCTATGGGCACAGGAGCCGCGTGGGTGTATAGCACTTTCGCATTATTGTTCCCGCAGAGTTTTCCGGCGTCTTTCCGAGATCATAGCGGTGAAGTTCCGCTTTACTTCGAGGCAGCGGCGGTGATTACGACATTGGTTTTGCTTGGGCAGGTGCTCGAATTACGGGCACGGAGCCAGACATCGAGCGCGATAAAAGCTTTACTCGGGCTTGCGCCCAAAACCGCGCGTCTGATCGAGGCAAGCGGTAACGAAACGGATGTTCCGCTCGAATCGGTGAAGATCGGCGATTTGCTTCGTGTTCGTCCGGGCGAAAAAATACCGGTTGACGGCGTTTTGACTGACGGACGAAGCTCGGTCGACGAATCGATGGTCACCGGCGAGTCAATTCCTGTTCAGAAGGAAGCGAAAGACACCGTGGTCGGCGGAACAGTCAACGGTACAGGAAGTTTTGTTATGCGGGCCGAACGTGTCGGTAGCGAAACCATCCTTGCACAGATCGTCCAAATGGTAAGCGAGGCCCAACGCAGCCGCGCCCCGATACAACGAATGGCCGATCTCGTCTCAGCCTATTTTGTTCCTGCCGTCATCGCTGTCGCGATCATCACCTTCCTGATCTGGATGTTTTTCGGCCCCGAGCCGCGATTTATTTATGCTTTAGCGAACGCGATCGCTGTGCTCATCATCGCCTGCCCGTGTGCCTTGGGCCTCGCCACTCCGATGTCGATAATGGTCGGTACCGGGCGGGGAGCGACAGCCGGAGTTCTGGTCAAGAATGCTGAGGCACTCGAGATCCTCGAAAAAGTTAACGTCCTTATCGTAGACAAAACCGGAACTCTCACCGAGGGCAAGCCAAAACTTGTTACGGTGATGGCAAAAGGTATCGATGAACAGGAGTTTCTTCAACTTGCCGCCAGCCTCGAACGCAACAGCGAACATCCGCTCGCTGAGTCGATCGTTGCGGGTGCCGAGGAGAGAAAGATCGGGTTTTTGCCGATCGAGAATTTTGAATCGATCACGGGAAAAGGCGTTACAGGCGAGGTCGGCGGCAAGCAGGTCGCTCTGGGAAATCTAAAACTTCTTGAGCATATTTCAGTAAAGGCCGACGCGGATCTGGAATCTCAAGCCGACAAGCTAAGAACCGAAGGTCAAACTGTGATGTTTGTCTCGGTTGACGGTCAACACGTTGGTATCGTCGGTGTTTCTGACCCTATCAAAGAATCGGCGGCTGAGGCGATCCGGATGCTGCACGAAGAGGGTGTCGAGATCGTGATGCTGACGGGTGATAACACCGTAACGGCAAATGCTGTGGCAAAGAAGCTAGGACTTGATAAGGTTCAGGCCGAGGTGCTGCCTGAACAAAAGGGCGAGATCGTCAAACAATATCAGGCGAGCGGCAAGGTTGTCGCGATGGCCGGCGACGGCGTAAATGACGCTCCGGCTCTGGCTCAGGCACAGGTTGGTATCGCGATGGGAACGGGAACGGACGTGGCGATCGAAAGTGCAGGTATCACCCTGTTAAGGGGTGATCTTCTCGGTATCGTCCGTGCGAAAAAACTCAGCCACGCCACGATGTCAAACATTCGGCAGAATCTTTTCTTTGCCTTCTTTTACAATGTATTGGGTGTGCCGATAGCGGCGGGCGTCTTATATCCGGTCTTCGGCTTACTTCTCTCGCCGATAATAGCGAGCGCCGCGATGACGTTCAGCTCGGTCTCCGTGATCATGAATGCACTAAGGCTAAGAAATGCAAAACTTTAGCCACGAATGACACGAATGTCACGAATTGAATTTCTTCTTATTTGTGTAATTCGTGTAATTCGTGGCTAAATCTTCCTATGGGTTTAGCACTAGCAATTCACGGTGGGGCAGGCACAATACTCCGCTCGCAAATGACGCCCGATCTCGAACGCGAGTATCGCGGCGGACTCGAAACGGCATTGAAAGCAGGCTGGGCGATACTTGAGTCCGGCGGATCTTCGCTCGACGCGGTCGAACGCGCTGTGATCTCTCTGGAAGATTTCCCGCTATTTAACGCCGGACGCGGCTCGGTCTTCACACACGCCGGCGAACAGGAAATGGACGCCGCGATAATGGACGGCAATAATCTCAAAGCCGGAGCCGTCGCCTTCGTCAAAAACATCAAAAACCCCGTCAGTCTCGCCCGCCTCGTAATGGAGCGAACCGAACACGTTCTACTCGCAGGCGAAGGTGCCAACCAATTCGCCGAACAGATCGGCATAAAGACAGAACCAGACGAGTACTTCTTCACCGAACACCGCTGGCTCCAGTTACAAGAAGCAATAGCCGAAGGCCGCGTCCAGTTAGATCACGCTGAGGAAGTGAGGGAGAAGGGGAGTGGAGGAGTAGAGGAGTCAGAACCGGGAGCGATAGCGACTGGGTATTCCGACAATCCAAAATCTAAAATCCAAAATCCAAAATCGCTCGGCACCGTCGGTGCCGTCGCCTGCGACAAAAACGGCCATCTCGCCGCCGCCACCTCAACCGGCGGCATGACCAACAAAAAATTCGGCCGCATCGGCGATACTGCGATAATCGGTTCGGGAACCTACGCCGACCAAACCTGCGCCGTCTCCTGCACCGGCCACGGCGAATACTTCATGCTCGCCGCCACCGCGTTCGACGTAGCTGCTCGGATGAAATACAAAGGTTTAAGTTTGGAAGCAGCGGCTCAAGAAGCCTTAGATTATTTGACGGCCATCAACGGCGAAGGCGGCCTGATCGCGGTTGATACCAATGGAAATATTACGCTGCCGTTTAATTCGGAGGGAATGTATCGTGGCTGTGTTGCTAGTGACGGAGCGGTCTCAATTGAAATCTATCGATAATTTTCGATGATTTATTTATCCCGTAGCGACATTAAAAATTCCTTCACTTCCTCGATTCGAAACGGATTTCTCCTTTTGTGAATAATCGAGTGACAATTGGCACAGACCGGCCTTAAATCCTTTATCGGGTCAATCTCATACTCGGAACCGATTGCAGCCATTTGCTCCAGATGATGAACATGGATGTAATTCTGTCCAATTTCACCGTAAGCCTGTTCAAAACTGAATCCACACACGACGCAAGAATATCCGTAGTGTTCAATGCACTTTTTCCTCGCGTAAGGATTGCGCTCATATTTTGTAAGGGTAATCTCAGTCGGCTTGCCTTCAAAATATGTTTTTTGCTTTCCGTTTTTCGATGGAACAAACGGATTATTCCTAATTGGCGATTCACTCAAAAAGCGAAACCAAACCTGTTCGAGTTCTGCCAGAAGATCCGGCTTCACCGAAGTACCAGACGCTTGGGGATGCCAATTTTGTTTGTCCAGTAATCCGGTTTCTAGATATTTTGTTAATAGAATTGGTTCTATTTCTGCATTTAGTAGAACTTCGAAATCAACGTCGATGTAAAGAGCCTCTCTAGGCTCACCACTCCAATGCGGTTCGTAGAAAGGATTTGAAGATGCGAATCCTGCACCGATGATTCCTTTTGGTTCGCGGCCGACGCGGAGGAGAAATATGCGGTCACCTGATTGAATCGACTTGGTAACTCCACAACTCCACCGTTGGGAACTCCTGCCAGTGAGATCGACCGTTCCAATGTCCGCCTCAAGCGAAGTCCAGTCCCACTTCTTCGGATTCCAGAGCAACAGATAGGCACTCATACAACAATCTCAGCCGTTCCAGTAATTCAATCGACTAAACCTAATCGGATTTCTTCTCATTCACCATATCCCGATATTCCTGCACATAACCGATATCTTTCGGCACCAGATCGGCCAAAGTTACGACCAGTTCGCCTTTGCGGCCGTATTTGATCGCGTGGTGGATCGCAGTGCGGCCGTCGGGGATGATGCGGACGGTCGGAGTATTTTTGCTTTGGGCAATCCCTTCTTGGAGTAGTTTGTGAAGATCCTCAGGGTCGCGGCCTCGTAGGTAGTTGCCGGTACGGATGACAATACGGTCAAACGTGTCGCCGGCGATCTTGCCAAATTCTCGAATATCATCGTCCCGACGGTCGCCGGTTCCATTGAGAACACAGGTCCGATATTTATTAGGCAGTTTCGAGATAAAGTTAGCTAAACCTCTGAGTCCGGCTGGGTTATGTGCGTAATCCATAAGCACAGTAACATCTCCGACCTCGATAAAGTTCAAACGTCCCGGCGTCTGGGCGGTGCCGGCATTAAATGTCGTCAACCCAACTCGCAGATCCTCAAGCGAAACGCCGTGAACAAAACACGCGAGCGTCGCGGCGAGCACATTCTGCACCATGAATTCGGCCCGTCCACCGTACGTCAGCGGAATGTTGTTGACCTTTTCGACCCGCACCTTCCACTTTCCTTTAAGGATCGTAACGTAGCCATTCTCGTAAACGCACGAGATACGACCGCGTTCCGCACGGCGTTTGATGACTGGATTGTTCTCGTCCATCGAAAAACAAACCACTTTGCCATCGACAAGTTCCTTCATCTTATAGACAAGCGGGTCTTCGGCATTCAGGACGGCATAGCCTTTCTTTGATACCGAACGCGGTACGACGGATTTAACACGAGCCAGATCCTCCAGCGTGTTTACATCCTTCAACCCTAAGTGATCGGCAGCAACATTCATCACAACGCCGATGTCGCAATGATCAAAGCCAAGTCCCGAGCGAATAATACCTCCGCGAGCCGTCTCAAGCACGGCAACGTCGACAGTCGGATCTTTCAAAACAAGCTGAGCCGAGACTGGGCCTGTGTTATCACCGGCAACGATCTGTTGATTGCCGATATATGTTCCGTCCGTTGTCGTAAATCCAACAGTGCGACCACTGTTTTTCAGGATATGAGCGATCAAACGCGTCGTTGTCGTCTTGCCATTTGTACCCGTGACGGCAATTATCGGAATTCGGGCCGGAGTTCCCGGCGGGAAGAGCATATCGATAACGTGTTCAGCGACGTTCCGGCCAATTCCCTCACTTGGACTAAGGTGCATGCGGAATCCCGGAGCGGCGTTTACCTCGATAATTCCCCCGCCATTTGAGTGCAGCGGCTCGCTGACATTCGGAGCGATAACATCAACACCTGCAACATCTAGCCCTATTATCTTCGCAATCCGCTCGAACAAAAATACATTCTCAGGATGTACTTCATCGGTCCGGTCGATCGCAGTGCCGCCTGTGGAAATATTAGCTGTTGTTTTTAGATACAGCTTTTCGCCCTTTTTGAGGACCGTTTCCAATGTGTAACCAGTTTTTCTGACGCATCGCATCGTCTGATTATCGACATCGATCTCGGTAAGGACATTCTCGTGACCGTAGCCGCGGCGCGGATCTTCGTTTGTCTTGTCGATCAACGTTTGGATCGAACTCTTGCCGTCACCGACCACATGGGCCGGTACGCGTTCCGCGACTGCGATCAAACGATTATTTACGACCAAAGCCCGAAAATCTTCGCCGATAAGCTGTTTTTCGACAATGACCCAACGCGAATATTCTTGCGCTTTTTCAAATGCTATGTTGGCATCCTCAAGAGATTTAATACCAACCGTTGCCCCCTTACCGTGATTGCCGTCAAGTGGTTTAATTACAACGGGATAGCCGACATTACTTATAGTGCTTTCGAGTTCCTCAATATCACGTATCTTATAGCCCTTCGGGACCGGAACGCCCATGTCGCCGAGCAGTTTTTTGGTGGCGTGTTTGTTCCCGGCAATATCCACCGAGATCATATTCGTATTGACCGTCGTTGTCGCCTGAATTCGCTTCTGATGAACGCCGTAGCCGAGTTGCACAAGCGATTGGTCATTCAAACGAATAAATGGAATATCGCGATTGTCCGCCTCCTCGACCAACGATCCGGTCGACGGGCCAAAGCGCACATTCTCGCGGATCTCCCGCATTTCCTGGATGCCTTTCGCAATGCCTTCCTTGATCACGGCCAGGTCTTTGCCCTCGGCGAGATCGAGCCAGAGTCTCACAGCCGTACGGCCCGCAAAACGCCCGACCTCTTCCTCAAGATAGCTGTAAACGACGTTGTAAATTCCCTTTTCGCCTGTCTCACGCGTACGGCCGTAGCCGGTGTCCATTCCGGCGAGCGTCTGCAGTTCGAGTGCAAAATGCTCGATCGCATGTCCGGCCCAGGTTCCTTCGACTACCCGCTTTAGAAATCCGCCTTCCTCACCATAGCTGCAGCCATGCGAGAGCAACGTCGGCATAACACCCAGCATCCGATCGTAAAAACCCTTGATTTTTTTCGTCGGCTTCTTCTCATACGCACCAATGTCGAGGCGCATGATAATGAGCTTTTTCCAATAGCCGCTCCAATAATTCGGCCCGCGAAGTGTGCGAATTTCTAAGATTTCCATAAGAATATTTTAGCCGCAGATTTACGCAGATAAAAACAGATCAGAAAAACAACAATTTCTTTCTTATCCGCGCCATCTGCGTAATCTGCGGTTAAGTTTCGCCTATCCAAGATCGGGCAACAAAAATTCATTTGGCGGTTGGATCGGATTGCGGTCAATGTAGTTGTAAACGAGTCCTTCACGTAATACATGAAACTGAACGCCGCAAATGCTAAATGCTTCATGATCAGCAACTTCCGCTATCTCATTGAACGTAATCTGCGAACCATCAACGATCGTCGTCGAGCCCTGTCCAAAGACCTCAAGCTTTCCCTTACCATCCAAAATTATCGCCGTATTTTCGTCGATACCAATGCCAAGATTGTACGGATTAAACGAGACTGCTGTGATCAGACGACTGATGCGGCCGCGTTCGCTGAAGTGCTGATCGATGATGATGTTCTTCAAAAAACCTAAGCCCGGCGACAGTCGAACAGCGTTTTTATGCGGATGCGAGGTCGGTTCGCCGCGAACGATCATCGACGTACTCATTGCGGCTGCCCCAGCGCTTGTTCCGGCAAGAACTACGTCGGTCTCACGCACCGCCTTGCGTATCTTTTCAGCGAGTTTTGTGCCGCCAAGCAGAGACACAAGCCGCATCTGATCGCCGCCGGTCATGATGATGCCGGTGATGCCGTCTAGCAGTTTATCGACATCGGCATTAACGACGTCCTGACGCGACGTCGCCCGCAAGACCCGCGGACTCGCCACGCCAAGGTTCCTAAACGCCTGTGTATAAACATCCGCAGCAAACTCCGGATAGTCCGACGCCACGGGAACGATCAGCACTTCGGCACTCGTGCCGCCCGCGAGTTCGAGGAACTTCTTCAAGATCCGCCGCTCGTTATATTTATCCTCCGCCCCACCGATCACGAGCAGATGCCCGCCGATGATCTCGCGGTCATGCGATTCACTCATTGTTTGTTATGTAACTATTAAATTTACGAGAACTTTACACTAAGTTAGTGGAAAGTAAGAGGTTGGTCAAGAATTGGGAAGGTTTTGCCACGGAGATCACAGAGGACCCTGAGAGAAAATTTGGATTCCAGGCCTAAACTCCGCGTTCTCTGTGTGCTCTGTGGCCAGAATCTGCGTGAATCTCTTGCAAGCTGCGAACTGTGATGCTGCTATCGGCGAGCTTCGTACCAATCGCCTCAACAAGGGCCTCCGCACCCGTAATTGTGGTAACGCAAGGCGTATTGAACTGCAGAGCGGCTTTGCGGATGGCTTGTTCGTCGTAGAATGACGCCTTTCCGAGCGGTGTGTTGATAATAAGAGCTATCTCGCCCTGGCGGATGAGATCGGCAATGTTCGGGCGGCCTTCGTTGACCTTGAAGACGGTTTCGCACTCGAGGCCGACTTCGCGGAGCCTATTTGCAGTGCCGTAAGTTGCGACGAGATCGAAACCAAGCTTATTCAGGCGTCGGGCTAGCAGAACGGCCTGGCCCTTGTCCGAGCTATTGACCGAGATAAACGCCTTTCCCGCGAGCGGCAGTTTCAGTCCCGCTCCTTCCATGGCCTTGCCATACGCCTCGCCAAATGTTGCTCCGACGCCCATTACTTCGCCGGTGGAGTGCATTTCCGGCCCGAGCACTGGATCAACACCAGCAAACTTCTTGAACGGAAATACGGGCGACTTCACGAAGATATTTGGCACCGGGAGAATGTCAGGCAAATTGAACTCTGCTAATGTTTTCGTTCCGGCCATTACTAACGAAGCGATCTTCGCGATCGGCACGCCGGTGGCCTTTGCGACGAATGGCACGGTACGCGATGCGCGCGGATTTACCTCAAGCACATATACACGGTCGTCTTTGATCGCGAACTGAATATTCATTAATCCCACGACTTTCAGCGCGTTGGCGAGCAATCGAGTGTAATGATGAATCGTTTCCAGATGCTCGGTTGCAATCTTTTGGGTCGGAAGCACGCTGGACGAGTCGCCAGAGTGAATTCCTGCTTCCTCGATGTGTTCCTGAATTCCGGCTATCACGACCGCTGTTTCGTCGGCTAATGCATCGACGTCGATCTCGGATGCACGTTCGAGAAACTTGTCGATCAGGATCGGTTTCTCAGGCGAAGCATCGACCGCTGACCGCATATATTCGTCCAGCGTCTCATCGTCATAGACGATCGCCATCGCCCGTCCGCCGAGCACGAAACTCGGACGCACGACGATCGGATAACCTATCTTATTTGCAACAGTTTTAGCTTCCTCTGCTGAAGTAACGCTGGAATTGTCCGGACAGGGAATATTCAGCTCTTGGAGCAGTGCTCCGAAGCGCTTTCTGTCTTCTGCCAAGTCAATCGAATCGGGCGAAGTGCCGATAATCGGAACGCCCGCTTCGTGCAATCGATCTGCGAGATTCAACGGCGTCTGGCCGCCGAATTGGACGATCACACCGGTCGGTTTCTCGACATCGACGATGTTCATCACATCCTCAAATGTAAGCGGTTCAAAATATAGCCGGTCCGAAGTGTCGTAGTCGGTCGAGACCGTCTCTGGATTGCAATTAACCATTATGGTCTCGAAATCCGCGTCGTGCAGAGCAAAGCTCGCGTGACAGCAGCAATAGTCAAACTCGATCCCCTGTCCGATCCGATTCGGCCCGGAGCCGAGGATCATAATTTTCTTACGCGTCGTCGGAGCCGCCTCGCACTCTTCTTCGTACGTCGAATACAGGTACGGCGTGAAAGATTCAAACTCCGCACCGCAGGTATCGACACGTTTATACACAGGTGTTATCCCTAATTCCTTCCGCACTTTACGCACGTCGAGTTCAGGTGAATTTGACATGAAGG
>JANPDK010000042.1:0-6692 GCA_031431415.1 Acidobacteriota bacterium
TATCTGCTATCATGCAACGCAGTAAGCGACACGACTTGTCAGTACCGGGAGCAGTAGCGACCGGGGATCTCCAACACACAACACAAAAAATATGCACGAAACCGAACGACCCACCCTACAACAAACCATCGACGGCGACGAGAATAGCGGTATCGACCTTAAGTCGCTCGTCAATAACAAATACGAGCCCGACATCGACCCGAAATATCGCAAGATGATGGAGGACTGGAAAAAGAAAAATCCGCTCTGGGATTTCAGCGGCTCTGCCTTAACGTGTGCGAGTGCGAACGAGATATTCGAGCCCGACTACCGCGACGTGCCCGCCCAACCGCTCTTCGGCGACCTGGTCCGCACTGGCGAACTCACGATCCTCTTCGCCGACACCGGCCTAGGCAAAAGCATCCTAGCCATCCAGATCGCCGACGCGATCACAAAGGGAACCAACGCCATCGGAGCACGGACGCCCTCGTCCGTTCTTAACTCTTCGTCCGCCTACTCACAACTCACAACTCATAACTCACAGCTATTGCCCAACGCCAGCGAGCCGATCTCCACAATGTACGTCGATTTCGAAATGTCCAAATCCCAAGCCGCCGAGCGTTACAGCGCGGGCTTCGACGGCGAGAACTACATCGACAAATACGAGTTTCCCGGCCTTCTCCAACGTGCCTTTCCCGACTGGACGGGAGCGATCCCCGAGCCGTTCAAAAGCTACGCCGAATTCGCCGGTTGGTCGATCCGCCAGGATGTGCATCGGCTCGACATCCAGTTCCTCATCGTCGACAACATCTCGTGGCTGACTTCGGGTCAGGGCCCACGTGAGGCGACCAAGCTGATGAAAACCCTAAAAATGCTCAAGGACGACGAACGCATCGGCATACTGGTGCTCGCCCACACCCCCAAACGCCTCTCGTCCGGCTACCTCACCGTCAGCGACCTCGCCGGCAGCAAATCGATCGCGAATTTCGCCGACAACATCTTCGCCCTCGGCCGCTCCAAACGCGACCCCGAGCTCCGCTACCTAAAGCAGATCAAACAACGCAACGCCCCCGTCACCTACGGCGAAGACAACGTCATCGTCTGCCGCCTCGAAAAACACCACAATTTCCCCCGCTTCGAGATCGTCGACCTAGCCCACGAACGCACCCACACCCTCCGCTCCCTAACCGACCCCGGCTACAACCGCGAAAAAATAATCGACCAATGCCACCAACTAACCAAAATAGGCTGGCCCCAACGCAAGATCGCCGACCACCTAAACATCAGTTTAACGACAGTGAATCGCTATCTCATGTCAGTACCGGAAGCGGTAGCGACCGGGGATTTGCCGCCGGAGCAACCCGACGCCTGATATCCGTGTCTCCGCCGCCCAGAGTGTCAGTACCGCGAGCCGTAGCGATCGGGGCACCGGCTCCCGACCATAGACACAAGCCGCGACGTCAATGACGGCACGGCACCAGATGTCAGTACCGCGAGCGGTAGCGACCGGGGTACTGGCTCCACGCCACACACAAGCCGCAACAGTCAGTGACGACGCGGCACCGATGTCAGTACCGCGAGCGGTAGCGACCGGGGCTTCGGCTCCACGCCACACACAACCCGCGATAGCAGAGGCGACGCGACCGAGCGTGTCAGTGTGCGAGCGGTGGCGACAATATCCTTTTTCGATTATTATTCCATAACCCAATGAGCAAAAAGTCTCTCGACAAATTTTTCGCATCTCTCGCCTCGGCTCGCACCGAGGAAGAGGTCAAGTTTGCGTATGCCAAGTACTTTGATCTCGATTACGACACGAGTCACAGGCACGATCTCTATCACAAGCAGGTCTTTTTCGAGTTCAAATCCAATAAGAACTTCCACAATCTGAAAACCAGAGCGACCACGCTGGCTCAAACGCTTTATTACATTCATCGCCTAAAATTTGGCGGTGACGCCGAGCAGCCAGTGCCATACCAACTCTGTATGGCTGACCAGAACGAAGCGATCATCACTGAGACGCTTTTATGGAAAGATTTTTATTCTGATGAGGGCGGAAAATACGATTGGGATCTCGCCCCTAGTTCACCTGACCCAAATCTGATAGACGATCTCGCATCAACTCCGCTGGTCAGGAACATTCGAGTTTACGATGTTCAAAATACAAGCGCGTTCGAAGTCTTCGCCGCCAAGTTGACGATACAGCTAGATCCTCAGCAAATACTTTGGGGCGACAAAAAGATCGTCAACGAAGAGAATTTCGAAGACGTATTTAAGTATTGGAACGAAGTTTTCGGCGAGGCGGTCAGAAACGGAACAAAGCCGAGCCGCTATTTTGTCGCCGATATTCAGGAAGGCCATTCGCGATACTTTGCCAGCGAGAGCAAAGTGATGTTCAATGTCGGCGATCAGGTCTGGAAAGAGAAAAAGATACTCTCTCGTGACTATGAGCATTTCTGGTCGATCTACGATCGCGTTCAAGACCCTGAGATCGTTCGCGGCGTTCTTGCAAAGATCGACCGGCTAACGGACGACACGCTTCGGCGATTCTATGGCGAATTCTTTACACCGGTAAAGTTCGCTAGAAAGGCTCTCGACTACATTGCGAAAACCGTCGGTAAAGATTGGTGGAAAAGCGGCGAGTACCGGCTTTGGGATATGGCAGCGGGAACGGGAAACCTCGAATACGGCCTTCCGAGCGAGGCGTGGCCGTACTGCTACATGTCAACGATTTACGACGAAGATGTTGAACACTGTAAGCGGTTGTTCCGCGGTGCGGAGGTTTTCAAATACGACTATCTGAACGATGATGTCGAAAACCTGTTTCAAAGTCTTGATTTCGGCTTCTCGTGGAAACTGCCGCAGAAACTTCGTGACGACCTCGCCAATCCGAATATCAAGTGGATCATTCTTATCAATCCGCCGTTCGCCACAAGCCAAAAGGCTGGCTTGAATCATGGTGACAGTAAGGAAGGCGTTAGTAGTACTAAAGTGCGCGAGTTGATGCACGAAGCGAATCTTGGAGAGGTATCTCGAGAACTTTTCGCTCAGTTTCTGTTTCGAATCAAACGAGAGTTCGCGGGCAAGGTTAGTCATCTTGGTCTATTTTCGAAAATCAAATATCTGAATGCGAACAATGACCAAAAGTTGAGAGATAAACTATTTCATTTTTCGTTTGAAAAGGGATTTCTGTTTTCATCGGCCAATTTCTCGGGAACATCAAAAAGCAATCAGTTTCCGGTCGGCTTCCTAGTTTGGAACCTTGGCGAAGCTTGTCGGATCGAGCAACAAGAAATATTGCTCGATATTTTTGATGAGAATGTTCAGAAAATCGGAATTAAGCGGGTCACGACAGAGAATCGTGAACGATTTCTGAGCAAATGGATCGAACGCCCGGCCGCCACGATTAGTTTTCCACCGTTCGGCTCGGCAATTACGTTGAAGGCTGACAATGACGACCGTCGAGATCGAGTCGCTGAAGGATTTCTGGCATCCTTAATGTGCGCAGGCAACGATCCACAACATCAAAACAACACGGCTTTATTATCTGGACCCTATGTAAGTGCCGGTGCGTTGTCGGTGACACCCGAAAACTTTGAACAAGCAATGGTCGTCCACGCCGTTCGGCGGATTCCGAAGGCTAACTGGTTAAATGACCGCGATCAATTCTTACAACCGAACACGGAGCTTTCGCAGGAATTCATCAACGACTGCACCGTCTGGAATCTGTTCAGCAACAGCAATCAAACCGCTTCGCTGCGAGATGTTGAGTACGAGGGCCGAACGTATCAGATTCGCAATCACTTCTTTCCGTTCCCGATCGCCGATGTAAAGAAATGGAAGATCGACGACAGCCAGATCGCCGAATCGCTCTCGACCGGCGAAGATGCATACGTCGCCAAATGGCTTGCCGACCAAGAACTATCGTCCGAAGCATTGAGCGTCCTGAGAAAGGGAAACCAGATATACCAATACTACTTCGAAAACCTCGGCCAGATCCCGACCACAAAATTCAAAATCGAAAACTGGGACGCAGGCTGGTGGCAGATACGTAATGCTCTTGGGGATGTGAATCTCGGTAAGGAAATGATTACAGAGTTGAAAGCCCTGCACGGGGAACTTAGGGAGAAGATATTGCCAGATATCAGCAGATATGGAATTCTTTGACTTTTATTGGGGCAACTCAGAACCGAGTGAAATAATCAGAACATTGGAATTGACAGTATGTCAAAAATAGTTGACAATCTGACAATTCAGGATTTACGATGGTTATGGAGAGCGGAGCGCTTGATTTCGGGAGCGCAAATATAGGATTATGACGAACCGAGCGAGTTCTCCAACATGGCTGCCAAATATTCCCCTCAACAAGCCCTTGACCTTATCAGAAAGATCCTCGACGAAGGTGGCTACATCGTGCCGAGCCGAATACATGCAGGCAGGCTGCGGATGGCCGAGCGAAACGTTGACATGCAGGATTTAGAAATATTGCTTACCGAAACAGGTGTCATAAAACGCGATGCAGAATGGGACGAAAATCATAAGAATTTTAAGTACCGAGTTGAGGGCACTGACGGCCTTGGAGAAGAATTAATAGCAATAGTTGCGATTGAAGAGAACGATGAGCGCATAAAGATCGTAACAGTATTTTGAATGGAGAATAGAATGAATTGTACGGATTGCGGAAATGACGTTGTGATAGTGAAGAAGGCAAAGGTGCTTTACGTCGGCATCCGCGTAAAGAATGTCTATCTGCGCAATTGTGAAGTCGAGGTGTGCCGTCACTGCGGTGCTGAAACGCCGATGATTCGTCATATGAAGAAGGTTCACCAAATGATAGCTCTTGGCATCGCATTGCAGCCAGCAAAGCTAACTGGTGACGAGGTGAGATTTCTGCGACAGGCGATGCGATCAACAACGGCCGATTGGGCCGCCCGGATCGGCATTGCTCAGGAGAGTTTTTCCCGATGGGAAAATGGACGGTCTCCCTCTCAGCAAGTCGAAAAGCTTGCTCGAATCGATTTCCTGATTCGGATGGTTAGTGACCTGCCCGCTGATATTGATGTACTCGACGGGATCGCCGAAACGATACCCGCAGGACTTTCGGAGCGGCGCGATTTCGCGCTCGTAATCGATGCCGAGGATGTCGAAAGACGCCCGCAGTATGAGAGTTTGAGATCACCCGAATTCAAGATGCCAAGCAGTTCCTCTATCGATGCTTTGACACTCGATCTAACAAGATCGGCGACGGTAAGACTAACGCACGCTTTTTGTGTGCCGTCACCATTGGCCGTCGCCGAAACTTACGAGGGAGAATATTGTTATGCCCGCAGCGCCGTCGAAATTGCAGCTTAAGTACTATTATCTGAAGGAGCTCTCTTACTTCCTTAAGGATAGTCTTGAGAAAGAGCCAACGAGAAAGACTCATCAGAAAACCGTTGAGCTTGAGATAACGGATCTCACAACTCCCGTCGTAGATGTTCCCGGCGATTGGCGGTGTGAGTTAACTATCAAATCGACAAACCCCGAAAAGGATCATTTCTATGACTTTCGGATCGTCCTTGTGGGCTTCTTCTCCATCGAACCCGGTCTTGAGCCGGAAGTTGGTAAACTTATTGCCGAAACAAACGCTCCGGCTATATTGTATTCAACTTCTAGGGAGATCGTTGGTACCGTAACCCGGCGAAGTCCTTATCCCGGCACTTTGCTTCCGGCAGTAACTTTTTTGCAGCAACCGAAGGAGGAGAAATCAACGAAAGCTCCGCCAAAACCGGTTAAGAAGGTTCGCTCCAGGTAGGAACAAAGTTTCTGAGACGAACAAGGTCGCTGGACGTTGTACACCGATACACGGTGCACATATATCTCGCGGCGGAGCCCAAATCTCAGAAAAAAAGAGTGTTCCACCTGTTCCATGTGTTCCACCGTTCCACCACGGAACAGTGAAAAACTAAAAACTAAAAGTTAAAAGTAATGAATCTGCACTTTTAGTTCTTAGTTGTTAGTTCATCACTACTAAAAAGAAGTACGGCTGCGGGTTTCGGGAAACTCGCAGCCGTATTTGATTAACCAGATGGGCATTGCTGTAGGCCTTGCGGAGGTGTAGGCAAAAGGCGGATTTTCAAAGGGCAGGGTGTGTGCCTGACGGACCAACTACTCCGCATTGTCAGTTCGCCGGCACGGGAACTCGTTTTAAAGTGAATAGTTAATAGTGAATAGTTACTGCACTCTAACCACTCTGGATTTCAAATTAGCGATCTTCTGCAACAATCTTTCTGACCACTGACCACTGATTGCTGTCTACTGACTACTGACTACTGACTACTGCCTTGAGATCGACTCCGATCCGTTTGGCTTCGCGTTGGATGATCTCGGGATTCGTCTTCAACGCGTGTATTTCTTCCTGCAGGGCGAGATTTTCGTCCGTCAGGCTCTGGATCTGAGTTGCGAGGCGTGTATTCTGGCTCGCCTCTTCTTTCATTTCCGTGAACGCACGGAAATTGATTGATACACAGAGCATTACAAATATCGAGGTCACGATCAGGCTCGACAGCCACCACGGGGCAGTGCGGCGGCGAGTGCGCGTGACCGGGCCGCGGCCTTTCGCGGTGCGTCTCACAGTGGTGCTTCGTGACTGTGAGTTATCCCAGTAGATATTTGCGGCCTTGCTCAAGTAGATCCTCCAGATCGTTCGTCGATTCGCTCTCGGCGTAAATTCTGAC
>JANPDK010000043.1:0-3847 GCA_031431415.1 Acidobacteriota bacterium
CCTGCAATCGATTTAGTCGGTCATACGTTGCCGTTATCGTCTGATTCCGGGCGTCCGTCGTCGATGTTATATTTCCACTGGCATCATAAGCATATTTTGCCGACCATTGAGTGTTAGTCGTGACCAAATCAGTTGCCACGAGACTGGAATTCACATCCTGTTCCGGCTGTTTGGCAAATAGAAGCCGTCCGAGTGAATCGTGCATGAAGTATCGTATCTGGGTTCCCTGCGTGGTTTTGCGAAGATTGCCGAGCACGTCAAAAACGTAATCGGTCGAGAAATTCATCCCTGTCGGGTCCTCGACGACACGAACCATGTTGCCGAGTGCATCGGTGAAGCCTTCACGCTTCTTTCCAGCCTGGTCTGTGATCCGCTTTCTAACACCAACCGGTGATGTGGTCGATACGCCGTATTCGGTGGCGACCGTCGCGCCATCAGGCAGAGTAACGGAGGTAACACGGCTGGCGTTGTCATAGACGTTTGTCGTCCAGCACACGGGCTGATTACTTACATAGCACGGGTCGCCCGCCAGCCGGTATGGGTTGCTGACCTTGGAAACGCGGCCCTGAGCGTCGAATTGTTTCTCGACAAAGATATTACCGTTCGTATTTACGTCTTCGGTCTTAAAGGCGCGGCCAAGACCATCGAAGTAGGTTTTCGTCTCGGCCCAGTTACCGGCAACGTCGATCTGCGACCGGTTTCGAACGAAAACATTACCCGCGATGTCGTTATAAATGGTCTCGCTTGTCGAGCCGACCTGAGTCGTTCCGTTTATATAGGTGCGGGTAAATCGCGGGCGCAGGGTAGCCGGATCGTATTCAATAGCCGTCTTAAGCCCGTTTGCGTCCGTTGTCGATAGCGGCAGCCCTGTGCGCGTTTCAGGTATGGTCATCGCTAAGTCAAATGCGGTCGTCGTGGTAAACGCCGCCATTGAGCCATAGGTTCCGCCGGGATCCGGTATCGGCGAAGTTACCGAGATGGGAAAGGCATTGTGGATTGCATCGTATGCCGTAAAGGTCGTAAACCCGCGGGCATCGGTCGCCTCGGTTTGATTGCCGGGGTAGTCGAACCTTGCATGTGTCGAAATGAAGGACGACGGATTAGTCTCTAACTTGTCCCACGCTTTCGCGGTTGTCACAAACCCGCGTTGTCCGGGTGAACGGCCCGGTTCGTCATAGACGCTTTCGGTCTGGCTCACAACCGTGCCAACCCCGTTTTTGACCTTTGCAATCGTCACCAGGCCCTGCATGTTCTGATTGATGTAGGTTTGCCTCGTCGGGTTGTAATACGGATTAGGATCGTTGATTAGAAAAGTATTCTCCGTCGACCTCATCGGACTTGAAGGCAGACCTGCGCCGACCTGCACGAACGCATATTGGGCCGTTGTTTTTGTCAGGACGGGCGTTTCGCGTAAATCCAGGTTGCCCTCGTAGCCGTAACTCGTCGTGGTTGACACACCGACACCGTTGTTGTCATAGGTCTGAAGTTCTTCCCGAGTTACTCGTGGATGCCATTCGACGGGTGTGCTGCCGCCTTTCGCCCAGGTCGTAAGTTTGCGTGAAATCAGTTTTCGCGTGGGAGTGCTGCCATCGTAACCGGATTCTTCGTAGGGCATTCCGGCCAGCACGTTGTCGAAACCGAACGGGTTGGGATCCGGACCGTTGCCGCGGTGAAGAATGCGCTGCGTCTGGGTATTTGTCGGGGTTAGTTGTAGTCACCTTATATCCAGCCGGAGAGCCAGCCGGATCGACGTACTCCGCCAAATACGACCACTGATACGGAGTAGCGCTTGGTGTCGGGTAAACCTTGCGGCTCCTCACGCCAAAGTTCGTGTTGTCGGAAATACTGCCGGGAATTGCCGGTGTCAGCGGGAGCAATGGAGTTTGCGGTAGTACCAATGGAGTAAGACTATACGCAAATACTTCCTCGCCGCCAGTTGGATAAGTTATCTTCTCGATCCTGCCGTAAATGTCGTAAGCGAATCTATATGACTGACCCGTTGGCAGTTCGATCTGCGTCAGCACCACCGGGTTAAAGAGAGTTTCACCACCCGCATGAGCGTATGCCAAATCCTCGGAACCGAACAAAAATGTCCCGTCTGGGCGCACTGCCCAATTGCCATTGCTCACGTGCTGTATATGTTTGCCTCGATATTTCAATTCCTGGGAAAAGTTCGTCAAGCCGCTCTCGGCCTGCGAACTTCCTTTTAGTTGCTTCCAGTGGAATTTGTAAGTGACAGGCGTCTGTTCAGTGAGGCCCGGCATCGTATAAACCTGCGGGGACGAGGTAGCCGTTGGGTTGGTCGGTGCCGCCGCCGGAAGCGGCGGCGAGAGAGGTCTTCCAAGTGTATCGGTGACCGTTCCGTTAGTATCATAGGCAATCTGGTTGCCGTTCCGGTCGGTGAAGTAGGTTGCGTATCGTTTACTGACACCAACCGAGGTCTCGGCAAAATCGTAGTACGAGCCGTCCGGCATCATCAACTTGTATTCCGAGTTCCAGATGCCCGCCTGCTCATGGTATTTCAGATTCGACCCGTCAACCGCGTAATACCAGCCATTCCAATTCGACTGATCGAGGTGTGGTTGTCCCTCCGAGAAAACGATCGGGGTATCGTCCGCGCGAAGCTCATGCGTCTCGCCACCGGGCAAATGGACGACGAGCCGGCGCACAAACGCTCGCGGCTCTTTCGGCTTTATATTTCCGCCGCAGAGAGACTGATCGGACAACAGGCTCCATGGAAATCCTTCGTGAGTGAAGAGGTTGTCCTTGCCGACATACTCGATATATGGAACCGAAAGACTCGTCGTCCACCCCGATGCTGTGTTTTCGGCATACCTCGGTTCATTCAGCGAACGGCACGTTTGGGTAACCGAGCCCCCGGGCGTAAGACCGGTAAACTCCATTCGCCAAACCTTTGACGAATAGCTCAAGCTGATCGGTACGTTGATACCGCGTCCCGGATAGTTGCCGAGCGGAATGTCGATCTCCATGCCCAGCGTAGACGGATTGACCCGGCCCGACGACTGCAGCGCCTGATCGGCACTATTCTCCGTATGCTTTGCCGGCTGCCCTACCGCAAGAATTCCGCTCCCGACGATCAAAAACAAAATAAAAGCTGCTTTTTTCATTCCGATCAAATCTCCCGTTTGTCAATCGTGTCGTTCCGAGCATTTCAGTTTCGGCCGTCTGTTTTGGTTCCCCGTCTCCGTTTACAACGTGACCGAGACACTGCCATTCGTGTAGCGTGTCGGCGACGCTTTGGATTGCGATTGAGCTGGTTATGGTTATCGGCGCCTGACCGACTGCGGCGGTGCTGCGGACATCGAATGTTACAAGGACGAATGGCAGCTCGACGGGGAGGGTGACAAAGCTCGCGGCCAGGGTGCTGACCACTATACCTATCTTGCCCGGCTGTGTCGTATTTGCCGTGAGCATCGTCGTCGGGTGAAGATTCGCACCCAGAGCGACTCGCGGGTTTGAGAATCTGGCGGCATCGTATTCCAGAGTAAAGACCGTCGCAACTTCGCCAACCCGCAGGTTCATAAGAACGGGCACCACGACCGTCTGTCCGCGTCTGCCTGTTGCCGCACCCACGCGCAGTTCACGTTCGAGGCCGGGCACCGGCGTAGAGCTCTCGGCAGTTGTCCCGGCATTTTTAACGCTATCCGAACCCGCTATCGAGTTCTCGGCGATTGCGGGGCGATTCCCGGTACAATTCGGACCTCCGGCGGGCGTTAGTGGAAGGTTCCCGGCGGCATAGCTCAGCACCAGTTGATAGTCGGGGCTAGTCGCGAAACTGCCGTCACCAAACGTGGCTATGGGGGCGGTATCCGCGCGCTGGCACTCG
>JANPDK010000044.1:0-54341 GCA_031431415.1 Acidobacteriota bacterium
AACAACTCTCGAAAAAGTGCTATTTCCTATTAATAGAGATGCCATTTTGAAGTTTTTCACTCCTTTACAGGATTGTTTTTTGCACCTTCATTATGTCATCTCTTTTCCATTCTTTTTCCCTTAAGTTGGCGCGAATGGGGTGAAACCCGATGAAAATTGGCGAGAACCGCTCTTGTCTCTGAAAGAGACACATCTTGTTTGAAAACAAAAATTTGTCCCTTACAGGGACGGATCGTTTGGTGCTGCCAGTCGTCGGGATACTCCCGACGCTATTTCATTCGTCCCTTTCAGGGACAAGTCAGCTACAGAATTTATGATCGACGTAAACTTTTGCCCCGCTTGAGTTTAGATAATAGCAACCGCCTCGTGGCCCCTTTTGGTATGCACGTGTGGTCGATCCCTTAGCAGCAGCTGGAGTTGGAGAAACGAGGGTTACTGGTCCATTTGTCAGGGCGGTCGACGTGGCTGCGGCCTTGGTTTCGGTCGTAGCCGTGGGCTCGGGTTTGGGAACGACGGTCGATTGCCAGGCGACGACCTGCCATTTGCCGTTGCGTTTGATGAATGTACCGGTGTTGAGGTTATTCCCTGTCGTTTTCGTCCCGTCGGCCTTGGTCGTATTGCTCACCAGACGAAACGCGACGACCGCCGCATTGTCGTATTGCTGGATCTTGATGTCCTCAGCCGTATAGACCGTCACCGGGTCGCCCGCCTTTGCGGCAGCAGAGCGGACGCCTTTCATCAGTTCTTCTTTATTGATGCGGGCTCCAGCCGACCGCGTATAGATCAGGTCATTTGCCCAGAACCTGTCATGCACCGCCGCATCATTGCGCCCGGCACCGGCGAGAAACTCATTGAGCAGCCGTGTCAGCTCAGGTGCGTCCGGAGCTGTCTGTGCGTTAAGTGAAAAAGCAGCCGCCAAAACCAGTGAGAAGATCGAAAGGTATCGTTTCATATTTATTGCCTCGTGTTTGGATACATTAACGCAGAATGGCCGCCGGATTCAATTGAAAATGGGAGTAAGCGGAACAAGTAGCTCCTCGCAATAGCGTGCTATACTTTCGGCAATCCCAACTACTGCTTATGAAACGATGCCCTGAATGCGGTCGCGAGTATGACAATACGATGATGTTCTGTCTCGACGACGGAGCCGAGTTGCTCTACGGCCCGGCAAGGTCAGAACCGGGAGCGATAGCGACTGGGTTCCCAGCAGACGAACCGCAAACCGCGATACTTCACTCGACGGCTGCTCCGGGCGAAGCTCCGACTCGTGCGCAGATCAATACGACTGACCAGACTGCGATATTGCAGCGCGGTGCGGAGGCGGAGCCTCGGGAGTCCTTGGGTGGGCTTTCGGAAAGGCAGAGCCTTTCCGCACATCGAGCGGCAAAGCCGCTGATTGCCGGTGCAATAGCAATTGCTGTTTTGTTCGGCTGTTTCTTTGGCTACCGGTATCTTGCTCCAACCAAACAGATCGAATCGATCGCCGTGATGCCGTTCGTCAACGAGAGCGGCAATCCAGACATTGAATATCTTTCGGACGGGATGACGGAGACGTTGATCAGGAGTTTGTCGCAATTGGCTAATTTGCAGGTCAAGCCGCGTTCGTCGGTCTTTCGTTACAAGGGCAAGGAGACGGACGCAAAGACCATCGGCAAGGAACTGAATGTTCAGGCAATTTTGAATGGGCGGGTGACCCAGCGTGGCGACCAACTGACCCTTAATTTGGAACTGATCGATGTTCAAAAAGACGTTGTGCTTTGGAGCGAGCAATATAACCGAAAACAAACTGACCTCGTCAGCTTACAAAGCGAGATCGCCAAAGATGTTTCGACCAAGCTCAAATTAAAACTCTCGGGCACGGACGAGCAAAGACTGGTAAAACGTTCGCCCGACAATGCCGAGGCCTATCAACTTTATCTTAAGGGCCGTTTCTATTGGGACAAACAAACGGAAAGCTCCTACAAGGAGGCCATAGGTTATTTTAACCAGGCACTCGAAAAGGACCCGAATTATGCACTCGCCTACGCCGGTTTAGCTAATACGTACATCGCCCTTGGTGTAGATTATTCGTCGCCGAAAGACGTATTTCCACCGGCCAAACTCTACGCACAGAAAGCTCTTGACCTCGCACCGGAACTTGCCGAGGCACACGCGGCTTTGGGCTCGATCAGTTTTTTCTACGACTGGAACTGGTCGGCGGCCGAGCGCGAACTGAGACAGGTTATCGAGGTGGGTGCCGAAAATGTTGAACCGTACGCATGCACTCTTCACTTTCTGGATTCGGCAGGCCAGCCGGATCAAGCCGTCGCTGAAGTCAAACGCGTTGCGGTAGAACACCCCGCCTCGGTCGTTATTAATGCTGAGGTCGGCTGCTCATCGTACTACGCCCATCGGTATGACGAAGCGATAATAGACCTTCAACAAACGCTAGAGATGGATCCAAATTTCGCACCCGCATACTACAATCTTGGACGCGCTTATGGGCAAAAAAGAATGTACAAAGAAGCCATTAACTCATTAACAAAAGCGAAAGCACTGTCCCCTACGACGCCATACATGATCGCGGAACTCGGATATGCCTACGCCGCGTCGGGTAACAAGGCCGCAGCTCTGGATATCCTGCGGGACCTGGAGAAAGGGTCTGCGACACGCTATGTTGACGCCTATCTGATGGCCGTGATCTATATTGGACTCGGCGATCGAGACCGGGCCCTGAACGAATTGGAGAAGGCCTTTCAGACGCGCTCGACCTGGATGATCTGGTTAAAGGTCGAGCCCAAATTCGAGCCCCTGCATTCTGATCCCCGCTTTCAAGGCTTATTAGATCGTGTTGGGTTCTAGAGTAGGTTGAAGACCTGAAGATCAATAAAGCCTGGGACTTCGTGCGAGACGACCCGCGATTTAAGGAATTGGTCAGACGAGTCGGGATCCCGGAATAGATTCGGCCCGGCAACGATATAACTGGTCATCTGACTGGTCATGTGCTATACTGTCGTCGTTATGAAAACTAAAACCCGAACCATAAGTGCGACAGAGTTTAAAGCAAAATGCCTGCAGATATTTGAACACCTCGGGGCTGACGGGATTATTGTTGAGAAACGGGGCAAGCCGATCGCTAAAGTTACGCCGATCAAGTCGGTCAATTCAGAATGGATCGGCTCGATGAAGGGCGAGATCAAAATACTTGGGGACATTATGTCGACGGGGATCAAATGGGATGCTGAATCTTGATACACACATTCTAGTCGCAGGCCTGATGGGCGGTCTCACAAAACGCGAACTCGATCTGGTCGAGAATGAGGCCATTGCTGTATCCGATATTGTTTTGTGGGAGCTCTCAAAGCTTGTTCAACATAAACGCATTTTGATCAATTTGGAAGGAGCTGCATTCAAAAGTTTGCTCCGGCAACTCACCGTTTATCCGATAACAATGGAGATCGCCCGAAAGAGCACGGAATTGGATTTCAAATCAGATCCCGCCGATGAGTTGATCGCGGCGACAAGCATTGTCGAGCGCATACCACTGCTAACGCGAGACCGGAAAATTCTCAAGTCGCGTATGGTTCCCCTTGCAAGTTGATGCCAATGATTTCAGCGATCTATTCGTAACGTAGCGAGTCGATCGGATTCAGCCGACTTGCTCGGAAAGCGGGCATCACGCCAGCGACGAATGCGATCGCCGAGACGAGTACCATGACCGAGGCGATCGATGGCAGCGTGAATGCGAAGAGGCTAAAACCTTCGAATGACTCGGCATAAGCCGTTACCAACACCTTATTTGTGATCAACCCGACGGCAATCCCGGCGATCGTTCCCAGCAATGCTCCCCAGAAACCGATCAGGACTGATTCGAGCGAGAAGATAGCAAATATCTTGCCTCGTCCCATACCGAGCGCCTTTTGCAGTCCGATCTCTTTTGTGCGTTCGAGTACGGCGATGACGAGTGTATTGATGATGCCGAAAGATGCAGCTAAAAGAGCGATGGCAGCGATAAGGCTCATCGCGATCTTAAAAATTCCGACCCCGTCATAGATACGTTTTTGGCTATCGGCAAACGTGTCGGCCTCAAAGCCCTGTTCGGCGAGCTTCTTTTTCGCGGCCTCGATCTTTGCCGGATCGGTCGTCGCCATTTGTACGGAGAAACCGTAGAATTTGTCCACGCCTTGATCGCGACGCTGAGCGGCGTGAATGCCGCGTGCGGTTATCGAATCGACAAACGAACTGAAATTCGTCTGAAATCCTTTTGTCGCGACGCCGACGATCTGTAGGTTGATCGTTCTCATCGATCCGTCAGTTGCTTTATATCCGACCGTCGCCACCTTGTTGACCAGCTTCTCGATGTCTGTATCCAATGTTCGTGCCAGCCCGAGCGGAATTACGATCTGGCTGGTTCCCGTAATAGACTTCCCAACCTCGGTCTTTTGCGTAACGCCCTCTGAGAGCATGTTGAGGTCGAGGTTGTATTTCTTTTGGCCGTCAACGGTGATGTACTCCGCATCGAGCTGGTACCGCGGCGTGATGCTCTTGATGCCGTCGACATCGCGGATCGCGTTTTCCATCTGCGGCAGCGTCACGGCAAATGAGGTCGGATCGATCGGTGCATTTTCATCTTCCGTCGGTTTGTCCTCTTTGTATTCCCTCGGGGCTCCGGCCGGCCTTTCATCATCGTCAGGTTTCTCAACCTTTCGGCGAACGAGGATCACACTGTCGCTCTCGATATTCTTGACCTGACTTTCAACATAGCCGCGTACACCGTCGCCGAGACCATTTGTCATTGTCAACGTAAACGAGCCGACGAATATGGCCGCGACGGTCAAAAACGTGCGGAGTTTGTTACGAAAGAGGTTGCGGTTTGCAATTTTGACAAGGTCCCAAAATTTCATGATTTAATTGTCACCTCGCCTTTTCTCGGACACGATCTGTCCGTCCTTCATCTCGACAACGCGGTTGCAGCGGCCCGCCAGATCATCGTCATGGGTTACGATCACAAGCGTTATGCCTTTCTCACGATTGAGGTCAAAGAGCATATTCTCTACCGCCGCACCGGTGTTTGAATCGAGATTACCGGTCGGTTCGTCGGCGAATATCACCTGAGGCTGGCCGACGAGTGCCCGGGCAATGCAAACGCGTTGTTTCTCGCCGCCGGAGAGATCCTTCGCCTTATTTTTTGACTTGTCAGAGAGTCCGACCGACTCGAGAGCGGCGTCGACATTCATCTGGAGGTCAAAATCGCTGGCACCGCGGATCCGCATCGGCAGCACAACATTCTCAAAAACAGTATCGCGGCCGTTGAGGAAAAACTGTTGAAAAACAAATCCGAATTTTTCGTTTCTCAGCAGATTTTTTTCACTTTCTGACATAGTTGATGTCTCATCGCCGTCAACGTAAACGTAGCCAACGGTCGGTTTATCAAGACAAGCAAGCAAATGCATCAGGGTGGATTTGCCGCTGCCGGATTTTCCGACGATCGCCACGCAATCGCCGGTCTCGATCTTAAGATCGACATTCCTGAGTGCGTCAAACCCAATGCCGTCGCTGATGTATGTTTTTGATAATCTGCTTGCTTCGAGCATAACTTTCTGTAACACAGGCCGCTCTTTCGGCTCAGGTTGGGATATCTTTACGCTCTCGACTTGCGTAAGTTCGGAGATATTTGCCGGCGGTTTGGCAGGCGGCTGGACAGGCAGTTGGACAGGCGATTCGAGATGCGGTTCGCTGACGCCTTTTAGCTCGGCAGACATCGCCCTGACTGCGACCTTATCCGCTTTCTCACGCTCTTTATCGACGCGTTCGCTCGTGTTCTGGTTAAAACGAACGCCGTTCTCGAGCGTCCAGAATGCTCGATTTAGGACGGCGTACATTGTCACGATCTTGCGTTGCTGCCTTGTTAGGTTGAGCGAGTCCATGACCGCGTCCGAATAAATTTGCCCGTAATGCGTCCCGTACCAGCTCGCCTTTATTCGGCCGATGGCCTCGAGCGGATCGCCCTGAGCAAGTGAGTCGAGATCAACGAGGCCTGAGAATCGGCCTTCGTGGATCATCACATTCTTTGACGACAGGTCGCCGAAATATGTGTAGGGCCTTACCTTATCGAAGTAATCCTTATACTCGGCGTTGATCCAGTTCAAGGTTTTTTCGATCTCTGTATCAAGCACGCCGGTGGTCCGACCCCAACCAATGACGACCTTTGTCACACGAGCGACCTCGGCGGACCACGAATCGACAAGATCTTTGTCATCGCCCCACAGCACGCCAAATTTTCCGTTGTTCGGCACGTCGCTGATCAAGCGAAAGACATTTGCGATCTCGGCGCCGATGCCGCGCAGCTCGTCATCGCCGAGCGATTCGATAACATCCTTGATATCGCGGCCGTCGATCTTGGTCTGGATCTGGTAGGCAAACGGAAACGTTTCTTTCGAATAATCCTCGGCAAGGATATCGGGCACGCGGATGCCTTTCGATTTGAAGATCGGAATATGATTGTGCGAGCCCAACACGTATCGCGGCTCGACATGAAGCCGCATGATCACCTCGCGGTCGCCGAGATCGACCGTGTAGACCTCGTTGCAAATACCATTGCTCATACGAGTAATGCTCACAGGCGATGAGTTAAATTCTTTTTGCGTGATCCGGGCGATCATGTCGCGGTGCGTATTGTCAGTCATTATTTTGCATAGAAATAAAATTGGATCGACTGAAGCAGGCCTATAACGAAACCGAACAAGGCGCCGAAGAGTTCGATCGTTCGCAGATGTTCTTTTGCGACTGACATGACCAAAGCCTCAAGTTTTTCCGGCGGGTAATTGCGGATCTTGTCGCGGACCATTCCGGCTACGTCGAACTCGGCGATGGCGTCGGGCAGCTTTGTGTGGACTGCGGCAATTATCGCATCGGTTAGCGACGTGCTTGCCTGTCGGAGCTTTGCTTCGGGAACGTGGTCACCGAGCTTGCCGATCGGCGTCGAAAGCAAACGGTCGATCTGGCCCGAGAGCATTTCGTTGATGATATTCGACGTTTCGTCGCGCGCCAGGATGTCGAGCAGGCCGCGTGAGAGCATCGTCTTTAGTTTCTCCTCCGCTTCCGGATGGATGATCTGCAAGATCGCGTCAATGCTGTGCGGTCGGAGTTTTTCGAGCGTTTCGCTTATGTACGTCGAAATGCCGTCTAGCGTCTGATCGCTGTGGAGTAGTGACAGGATCGATTTCGTCACTTGGTCTTTTAAGCGGGCGAGTTGTTCTGGTGCGACCTTGCCGATGACGACCGGCAGAGGCCTGGCGAGTGCATTGTCGATGCTGCCGGAGATGAAATTGCGGGCCTCTTCGGCAAAGAGTGTCCCGTTGAGCGTTTCCTCGATGCGTTTTGGCAGGCTCTCGTTTACGAGATCGTCAACCTCGCCGAGCAGCGTTTCGCGGGAGACGAAGATCTTCTTAATGAACGAAAGATTCTCGTAATAATCATGGACCTCATGTTTGATCAACGAGCTGATCTGATTGCGTGTCTTCTCTGTTGCGGCTAGATCCGCGAGCTGCTTTATCGCGGGTTCGATCTGCTCGTTGGCCTTTTCTTTCAACAATGCCACGGCGTCGTCCGTGAACATCGTCCCCAGAGGTGTCTCGGAATTTATGAGTTCGTCGAGGCGTCGGCCGATGAAATCGCGAATGTTCGTCTCAAACACCGGAGCCTTTACAGTCGAGCGGATGCGTTCATCGATGAACGCGGTGATCTTCTGAAATGTCTCGTCGTCAACTACCTCGGAAACACGTTTGCCCAGCACGTCATCGACACGTCGCGTTACAAATCCCTCTATCGTCTTTAGCGATTCCTCACTCTTGAGTACCGATTTTATGTGTTCGGCAAGCTTATGCTGCAAACCCGAGATCGCATCGAGCACCGGCTCGCGAATATTCTTTGGCAGCGCCTCGATCAGCGACGGGTAATCTTCGGCGAGCAACTCATTTGTGTATGAATCGACAACGGATTGTATCTTTTTTCGCAGGAAATCTTTACCGATGAGCTGTTCGTGGATGGTCTCGCTCGAGACGAGTTCCTCACCGACGGCCTTGCCGATCGCGTTCGCAAGTCGTTCGCGATGACGCGGGATCATCCCTTGCGGAAAGACCGTGATGCCAAAAATCTTGAACGGATCGCGCGGCCGGAACAACATTCGCACCGCCAGCCACGCACCGGCGTAACCATGCGCTGTCGCAAACACGATCAATAGACCGATCTGGATCCAAATGTTTTTGAAAATGGGGGTGAGAGTGTTGGTGATGTCAGTAAAAAGATCCATCTGTTGCAGAAGCCCGCACGAAGTAAGGGCACCCGTGGCACATATTCATCATGAGTTTGACTAGCAGATCGCTAAACGGCGCCCTTACTTCGTGCGGGCTTCCGCAACCTAGAAAACTTGAAAACCCTTCGACTTAAGGCAAAAGTCTGCAAATTCCTCGAGCCATTCGTGCGTGACGCTGTAGTTTTTCCATTCTTCGTCACTGTCTCGATAGATCGTCTTATCGTCCGGTTCAGCTGTAATGCTGAGGTTGGCGAACATCCGACGACCAATGGGCACTCGCGGCAATACTTCGTTTCGAATACGCGTGCCGATCTGATGAGCGTCATCACTTGATATGCTGACGCCGGTCGCGGCGTAGCCCATCTGCCGCATCGCTCCCTCGCCGACTATGTCAAAGCTGCGGATCACCTCGACCGCCGCTTTCCAATTCCATACGTTCACCGCTAATTCGAAGTTCTCGCTGCCCTGATCGATCAATGTGAAGCTCATAATTTTCCTCTAAGAAAAATGCTAAACGTCAATTGCGGTTTGGTCAATGAGTTTCGCGTGTCGAAGCGATATAATCTTGTTTTATGTCTCAATCAATCTCATACGCAGACGCCGGTGTCTCGATCGACAACGCAAATCTCGCGGTTGCTAAGATACGCGAATATGCACGCTCGACCTTTAACGAACGCACACTGACCGAGATCGGCAGTTTTGGCGGGATGTTTGCCGGGGCGTTTCCGAATATGTCGGAGCCGATACTCGTTGCGTCGGCGGATGGCGTCGGGACAAAGCTCAAGCTGGCGTTTGAGACCGGAATTCACAACACGGTCGGTGCCGATCTTGTTAACCACTGTGTCAATGACATTTTGGTTCAAGGTGCGAGGCCTCTGTTTTTCCTCGATTATTTCGCGACCGGAAAGCTCGATCCCGACGTTACCGCCTCGGTCGTCGAAGGCATGGCCCGTGCCTGCCGCGAAAACGGCTGTGTGCTTCTCGGCGGCGAAACGGCCGAGATGCCTTCGATGTACGCCGACGGCGAATACGATCTCGCCGGCTTCATCGTCGGCGTCGTCGATAAACCAAAAGTCATCGACGGCAAATCGATCACGCCCGGCGATGTCGTGCTCGGAATTCCATCGACAGGTTTGCAAACAAACGGCTATTCGCTCGCCCGCAAACTCTTCTTCGAGATCGGCGGTTACACGGCTGATTCATACATCGACGAACTAGGCACGACCGTCGGCGAAGCGCTGCTCGAAACGCACCGATCTTTCCTTCCACAGATCGGCCCGTTGCTTGATGAAGTTTCCCGTGCGGACGAGAGCGCTCCGCTCATCAAAGGCCTAGTCCACATCACCGGCGGCGGCTTCCTCGAAAACATCCCCCGCATCCTCCCCGAAGGCGTCTCAGTAGAAATAACCCGAGGCACCTGGCCCGAACTCCCAATCTTCGGCATAATGCAGCGGCTCGGAAATGTCTCAGATCACGAGATGTTCCGGACGTTCAATATGGGGATCGGGATGGTTGTGATATGCAACGAAGTCAGTGCCGATGAACTACGGGACCGGGTCAAGACTTTTAAGACAGTAGGACGAATAACGCAAGGTCGGAAGGGAGTGAGCATCCTATTTTAGCCATCGCAAGCAAGGAGGAACTGAAGTCCAAAAACGCGTCAAGCCTACCATGCCAATCTTATGTAAGGTTATTACAAACATTAGGATCGACTAAGTTATTTACGCCTGGCGTTGCATCCATTCGATATTTGAAAAGAGGATAAAAATCTTTGGTGTAGTTTCATAAATGTAGGATCAGATTTTTCAGTCGCCAAATTAATAGAATAAAAATTGCGACCATAAACGAAGAGACGCTGAACCGATGATGGACCTCCTCCAGCAGCATTGGCACGAATTTCGAGTCCCTCACAGTTCTCAGACTTAACCTTGATTTCAGAGACTTTCATCTCCAGTGCTTCATAGACTGAAGTAATAGGAATTTTCATGAAACTAAGCGAATCTTTGTCAAGGTCAAAGGGGTATACCATATGCTTCATTTCAAAAAAATATTTTTCCGAAATATTAGTTAAGCATTTTGTGAGATTAATTTTACTCCCTTGTATGTCTATCTTCTCCGTTGTACATACTGGTTTACTTGGGAACTCAATTGTAAAATTTTTATCTGTTGGAGAATACACATGCCATTGGGTTTCTATGGAGTGCTGAGCCACTCCAAAAACCACGGAACCCAGAATAATCCCGATTACTCTTATAATGTACATATTCATAGCCTCTGATGGTTTATTGTCTTCTTTTCGGTTTTAGAGTCAAACGATCTCAAGATTAACTTTCTTCCCTAGAGCCCGGGCATATTTATGCAACGTAGAGAGCGTAATATTCTCGGCATGGTTCTCGATTCGCGAGATCGCACTCTTTTTTGTACCCATCTTTCGGGCGACCTCTTCCTGAGTTAGCTCGGCCTGCTCGCGCGATAATTGGAGCAGAACCCCTATTTTGAAGTTCTGGTAGCCTTCGTCAAAACCATCAGCAAACTCAGGGTGGCGGCTTTTTTGTTCTTCTATAAACCGATCCAGATCATCCATTTCTTCTTCTGCTTTCATAATCTTTCTTTCTCTTCTCGGCTAGAGCGATTTCCGTCTGCGGCGTTCGCTCGGTTTTCTTAACAAAGCCGTTTGTCAGGATTACGAGATTACCCTTCTCCATAAATCCGAGTAATCGAAAAGTATCGCTGCCAAAATCGATCCGTACTTCCCAGATGTTGTCGGTGTTGATCAACTTCTTAAAATACTCACGGTGTACGAATGGGAGATCACGAATAGCTCCTAACACCCAAGCGACTTTCTTTCTCTGTTTAACGCTGAGGGTGTAGAGAAAATCTTGCACTGGACTCTCCCCGCTTTCTGTCTTGTAAAAGATCACCTTCCGCATAAATGTTAACAAATGTGTGAACTTGGTTCAATGCTAATAATGATACCTCGCTTGCAAAAACGATATCCGGTCATCGAGAACGATGTAGACGACTCGATGTTCTTTGTTTAAGCGGCGGGACCATGTGCCGGCTTGCTTGTGTCGGAGCGGTTCTGGCTTTCCAATACCTTCGAATGGGTCGCGGATCGTGGCTTCAACAATATCTAGCACTTTGGTCAGCAGCCGTCGATCTTGTTGGGCCCAATAGCGGAGGTCATCTAGGAACTGGGGCTGGAAGACCGCATCGCGTTTCTTATTTGCCTTTTCGTTTCTCTGCACCGAACTCCTTACGCAGCTCCTCGATCGCAATTCGCTCTCCTCCGCCCGCCATCGTTTGTTCGATCGCCTTGTTTAAGCGATCTGCATTCTTTGGCGATCGAAACAAATACTCTGTCTCCATGAGGCTCGATAATTCATCTGAATCGATCATGGACACCGACGAGCGGCCGCGGCGTTTGATCACGACGACCTCACAGTCATCGGTGACCTGATCCATCAATGATGCGAGATTGGCTCTTGCTTCGCTGTAGCTGACTTCTAATGACATATTGCCTCCACGAGTGGTACAAGGTTATTGTACGTGCACTTCCGCCGAGAATCAAGGAAAATAACTACTCGTATTCACTGAAATTTGCGAGATGAAATTTATCAGGTATCGTTAGGTTGAATCAAATTTACGTAGGTCGTATGGAAAAAAATCGCTGGTGGCTCGCTGTTCCGTTTGCTTTGGGCGTGATGATCGTCAATGTCCTGAGCAGCGTTTTGTACGTGGTCGTGTACAGTTTCTTGATCGATCCGGGGCATGACGAAGCGTATTATCAGGCACACGCACAGGTTGCGGCATCGTACTGTTCAATAGTCGCCGGTATTCCGTTGATGTTTCTTGCGGGGCGTTGGATCGGCGGCAAGTTTTCAAAAGGCAACAGCGTAAAAGCGGCGTTGCTTGTCTGGCTGGTGTACTTTTTGCTCGATCTCGCTATTGTCGCTGCGGCAGGAGCACTTACGCAGATAGCGGTACTATTTACGATCTCGTTTGTAACTAAACTCGGTGCAGCATTCCTCGGCGGCCTGTCAGCAAAAAATCGCGGGGCATATCTAAGGCGATGACGGGGAATAACCACAGAGATCACAGAGAACACAGAGAAGGAAGGGCGTGATAAGATTTTGAGATGGATTGTCGTGACATTATTACGATTGAACCGGGAAAGCGAAGCGGGAAGCCGTGTATTCGGGGAATGCGTATTACGGTCCAGGACATTCTGGAATACCTCGCGGGTGGAATGACCGAAGAAGAGATCCTCGCCGATTTTCCAAAGCTTACCCACGAAGACATTCGGGCGTGCCTCGCATTTGCCGCTTGATGATTGTCGTACCGATCCTTCCATTTCCGCAAACCTCTTTGCCCCTTCTCTGTGACCTCTGTGTTCTCTGTGGTTAACCTCTTATCTTATGAAGATCGGAATACTCATCTCAGGCCGCGGGTCGAATATGGTGGCTCTTGTCGATGCTGTTGCGAGCGGCGAGATACCTCTCTTTGAGGTGGCGGTCGTTATTAGTGACAAGGCGGATGCGGCGGGTTTGGCCAAGGCTCGCGAGCGTGGGGTCGAGACCGTTGTGGTCGAGCGTCGCGGGCGTTCGCGTGTAGAACACGACGATGAGATCATTAGCGAGCTAACGAAATGCGGCGTCGAGCTCGTTTGCCTCGCCGGCTATATGCGGCTACTTTCGCCTCTCTTTGTTCAGGCCTTCCCAAACAAGATCATCAACATCCACCCGAGCCTGCTCCCCGCGTTCCCCGGCCTCGACGCACAGCGACAGGCGTTCGAGGCCGGCGTAAAAGTCACCGGCTGCACCGTCCACTACGTCGACGAACTCCTCGACCACGGCGACGTAATCCTCCAACGCGAGGTCGAACTCCTGCCCGACGATACCGTCGAGACTCTCTCGGCCCGCATCCTCGACGAGGAACACACTCTCTATGTTGCGGCCTTGAAGAAACTTGGGGCGAATTAATCACCGAGGATGCCGCGGTGACAGAGTAGGACCGGTACGCCGCTACGTCAAAGGAACTGACTTAAACCAAATTGCGAATGACTGCCATATCTGCAAGTTGGTCAGCCAAAGCAACGCGGGCGCTTGCGCGATCACAAAAACTATCAGCATCAACGGAAATACCCATCTTCCAGACCTGTTTCGGCGTTCGGCAATAATTAGAAGTAAGAACAAAATGTCGGTCAGCCCATAGGTCAACCATTGGTGGTACTGTGCGGAAGCGGGATGTATCCAGTAAAAGAGGCGGGCAAACACCGGGTCGATCAGCGTTAATCCGGTGCATATCATAAAACGTGCATGGATCTCGGCCTTTCGGCGATAGATCATCGCCAAAGCGAATGAGATTGCGAAAAGGGCCGCCAATGATACCTGCAGATACAGCACGTAGGTCTGTATCGGATAGTCGGTTTCGCTTACCGTCCGGAGCCGGTAATTTGCAAGCAGCAGCATACAAATAATGATCACGGGCACGAGAACGTACGACGCGCGGCCCAACGCCCGGTGAAGCTCGAACCTGTAGGTCCTGATCAACCAAGGTTGAATTATCAGCATGCCCAACCACAGAGCCGCTGTAGATGCATGAAGATGCGCATACACGCTGCTTGCGCCGAGGCCCGGCGAAAAGTAGGATGGCCAGAAGGCGATGAATGTAATAACAAAGAGCGCCGCAAAATACGGCCAACCGCGAGATATTTCTACCTGTCGTGAAGTTTCCTGCATTATGAACCTTAGGCCGCTCGGCTTTTGAAATGATCAGTTGAGTGTTGGCTGATATTGTCGCGAAACGGCTCGAATGTCAAGAAACTAAGTTGGCCAAGCGAGCCGCGTGCGATGGTCAGTCGGTTCGTGGTATTGTATCGCCACAACCAATTCAAGAGGAGAAAGATATGCAAAGACTTACGCTTTCAATTTTGCCGTTGCTTCTGTCCGTTTGCTTTACCGGGTTGGCCGGGGCTCAAGGTCAAGCCAAACTCGATATCATGCCGGATGTCGTCTATGGCCATAAGGACGGTATGGCCCTGACCATGGACGTCCTAAAACCGAAGGCGGGTGCCAATGGCGCGGCGGTCGTTTTTATGGTAAGTGCGGGTTGGATCTCGGCCTACACGCCTCCCCAGCAACTGGCGGAGCGCGCGCCTTTTAAAGATCTGCTCAACAAAGGATTTGCGGTGATCGCGTTGCGGCATGGCGGCAGCCCGAAATACGTGATCCCCGAAATTGTCGCCGATGTGCGACGCGGAATTCGATACATCCGCTATAACGCCAAGCAGTGGGGCGTCGATCCGAATCGCCTCGGCGTTTTTGGCGGAAGCGCGGGCGGCCATCTTTCCCTGATGATCGGTAATGCCTCAGACAATGGCGACGCAAACGCGAAAGAAGAGTTTATGAAGGAGAGCGATCGTGTCGCAGCGGTCGTGGCCCTGTTTCCGCCGGTCGATCTGCGCCCGATCGTGCGTGGCGTGGGCGCAGCAAATGATGGCAGCGTCGGCTCGCGGTTCCCGGCGTTGAACTTCGAAAAGGAGAAGGCCGCAGACTATTCGCCTATCGTTTTTGTGACGCCGGATGATCCGCCAACGCTGCTCATTCACGGCGACAAGGATCTGCTCGTTCCGATCCTCAATAGCAAGACTATCTACGAGGCGTTTCAAAAGAACAATGTCAAATCAGACTTCGTCACCATCGCGGGCGCCGAACACGGATTTCAAAACGACGACGCAAAACGCGCGGCCGCTCTAACGCTGGCCTGGTTTGAGCAAACATTAGGCAAAGACGCCGGCAAGCCCAAAGGCAATTAGTGAACAGTGAATAGAGACGGGTGTGCAATAACTATTCACTTATTCACTATTCACTGTTCCCTACTCCATTTTCGCGTCGGATGATTGAGGGCGCGGTTTGAGATCTTTGCGGTTCGCAGATTCAGGATCAGGATGCCGTCAGTGTCGATCTCGGCATCGGGGAACTCTAGGGTTTCGTTAATGTGTAAAGAGCATTCGGTGACGAGGCGGTAGGCTGAGACCTTGCGTCCGCCGTGGCGGCCTGACTGGTGGGCAGGATATGCATTTCGAAGCGACTTTACCGTCGGCTTGAGGCCGATCGTATTGTTCGCACTGTCGTACAACAACATAAAAGCCTCCGCCCCGCCCAGACGCTCGTGTGCTGCACGATTCATCACGATCGTTCCCTTACTGTTCATCGTCACATACAGCCCCGCCCACTGTGCCCGCTTATCGTCGCGGGACATCTCTTTCCAGTCTCTTTTCATTCCGCTAAATCCTCTCGCGCGAAGTGTAGCATAAAAAGGCGAATGTTGTATAGATGAAACAATCCCGTCACAACAACTCCGCTAGGATTTCGGTCACCCGGAAACCGCTAGGCTGAATCGCGCTGTTCTGAATAATCAAAGAATGGTAATTCCGATATTGGTTCTGGCTTAACTGATTTGGGTCTCTCTTTCTCGAATCTATATCGCGATGCCTCAACATAGTCAGGATTGAGTTCAATTCCAATCCACCGCCGACCTAATTTTTCAGCTGCGGCTCCCGTAACATTTGATCCAGCCATTGGGTCTAACACCACGTCACCCGGCACGGTTAGAAAGTTAATAAAGAACTCCGGTAGAGCTTGCGGAAATCTTGCAGGATGCGGTTTTACGCCTTCTTCCCTGCACCGTCTGAGGTACAGTCCACTACTATCTGTATTCGAGAATTGCAATAAATTCGGTGGAATTGCTCCTCCGTTATCCCGCTGAAACTTCTCGCTAATATCATGTCCAGAAGGACGCAAAGCAGCCTTGTAACCCTTTTTCAAGAGCGATTTCATGCTTGGGCTGTATTCCGTTAAGACGCGCCGATTATCGGCATCAGCAAAAGGATCTAGAGTGAGCCAAAAAATATTGTTCATTGCGTCTTTCACACGCAATCGCCGAATAGTTACCCATTCCGCAGGAGACGGCAATTTCGCCGGATTATAGTGGTAGAACTCTTGAGCCAAGTAGAAGCCGCTTTCGCAGAGTGTTATCAGTAGTTTGTATTGATAGATTGACTTCGCCGGTATGCCCTTAATCCAAGCTCCGCCAATATCAATAACTACGCTTCCGTTTGGCTCAAGGATTTCCTTGAACAACGGAATGAACTGCTCAAACCAACGCACATAGGATTCAGCATCTTCATTGCCGTACGCCTTCTTTTTCACTAGTGCAAATGGCGGTGATGTGCAGATTAGTTTTGCCCGAAAGCCTTGGTTTATCAGCACCGGCAAAATGTCAAAAGAATCGCCGCAATACATCCGGCCCAAGTCGGTTGTGTAGGTCGGGGAAAACAGGGTTGGCGCATCGTCATTGCGGCCACGGGTGGGATTTCTAGCCGGTGACGAGCCTGAACTAGAAGGTGGACTACCTGAACCATCATTTCCATTTTTAGACGGTGGAAGTTTGAGCCCTGCAACGTCCGGTTTCTCATTCATTGCAAACTGAGCTTGCTGACTAAGAATCTCAATAAGAGCGGCATTATCGCTGAGAATCCGCTCCAGAGAGCTACCATCAATAAAAACGATATTAAGGTTTGTCGTGCTGATGATTTGCTTTCTGTAAGTTTGTGCCCCGGCCGTGGCGGCTCCCGTACTGACAATGAGAATGACATTCGCAAGCGACACCAACTGCATTCCCACTTCCTTCATTACGGCTTCGGTGCTTATTTTGCCTATCTTGCATTGTATTTGCCACCGAGAATAAATGAGTCGCGACGAATACAGCATTGCGTCCACTTCCCCGCCGCCAGCTATCTTCACGTCCGTCTCGCGCCATCCCATGAATTGGAGATCGAGCATTTGGCAGAAGCGTATCGCGAGAATTTCAAGAGCCTTCCCTTGCAGGTTGTTGTCGGTGGTTTGCTTTATATCAGCGACAATCTGACTAAGCGACATACTTCGAATCTTGCGTAGATCAGTAAAGCCAGCGGCACGATAGAGGACATTAATCAATGGATCGGCAACTTCCTTCTCAAACTTATCCGTGGGCATAACATCCGCCGGTTTTCCCCCGCGACCTTCAGGTGTTAATTTGTCTTGTTTCTCTTTTTTACGAACGAGAATCAGGCCCCTGCTTTCGAGGGGTTTGAGAATCTCGTTCACGATCATTTTCGGATTGTATTGAACCTCTCCCGAAAAGAGTTCTTGAGCGTGTTTGATGATAACCGTGTACGGAGTCCAATCCTGGATATTGAGAGCGGCCATTGACTTTAAAAAATGCAATTGTTCGCCATTCAGGTCTTTGAGGGCTTCAAGTGTCGCAGCGGTCGTGCCGATCAACGAATAATAAACCGCAGGATTGATCGAGTATTGTTTTAGTACATTTGCCTGTCGAAGCCAACCGAAAACGCCCGATAAATCGCTGGATGCGTCCTGCACTTCGAAGCCACGTTGCCGCAGCTCACCGGGCAGCGTCTTAAGATTGATCGGAATCCCTCCGCTGTGCATCTCGCGTAGGGTTTCAACGATCCCGATCCCGTCAAGATGAAGCAGGATATGACGCGCCAGAATCCGATGCGCTTCATCCAATTCGTCTTGGTTTTCAATAATCTGTTTGCCAAGATCGGTAAGTGCATCACCCGCCCCTAAAATGCCACAATAGCGGAGAGCGATCAGCGTATTCCCCGCCATTTTTGAAGGATCGGCACTTTCGCTATGAAAAGCCGACGCGATGGCCGTTCTAAGATTGGCGGTGTTGTTTTTGTTAGTGCGAAGGATAGGCAGCAGCCGATTTAAAGGCGTAACTTGCGGCGAAAACTGCTGCGTATAGGGAACCTTCATAATGGTTTTGGAAAGAATATCATAGTTGCGACTTTCGATTAAGCAGAAGTTACAAATGTTCGAAGAAATGGGGTGGCTGATGAGGTGATTGATGTGTCAATGATCGGGTTGTCGTTAAAGAGTGATGAGCAGGATGACCAATTCGTCCCAGCGGAAAAATACGGTCATATTTTGGGGCTCTGTGGTCATACGGATCGCTCGTGGGTCATACGAATAGCGTTTGGTCATACGAAAATAGTGGCTGGGAAGGACACTTTTCGATCTGTTATCCACTAGCTGAAGCTAGTGGCAATTCCTCCGGATCTCTTTTCACCTCGCGCGTAAATGTCCTTTGTTCCTTATGTTTTACTTTTGACAATGTCATTAATGCGCGCGTAAACTCTAGGTTTTCACTTTCACTAGTGAATCATTGTGGAGAGCAACTATGCCGAAGAGAACATTTCAACCGAACAACCGCCGCCGCGCCAAGAAGCACGGATTCAGGGCGCGTATGGCGACCAAGAACGGCCGGGCAGTGATCAAACGCCGCCGCGCGAAAGGACGCAAGCGATTAACGGTTCACCATTACTAGATTTTTCGTTACGACGTGAGACTCGGCTGCTGAAACGCGCCGAGTTTCTTCGTGTTTACGATAAGGGTAGGCGTATCGAGGGCCGTTTTATGACGGTTTTTATTTTAGCGAGCGAGCGGCCGCTGCACCGCGTAGGCATTACCGCCACCAAGAAAGCAATCGGTAAAGCACATGACCGCAATCGGGCCAAGCGTTTGCTGCGAGAGAGTTTTAGATTGAGCCGCGTCGAATTAGATGCCGTCGGGCAGCGATTTGATTGGGTTTTGAACGCTCGCCGCAGCCTGATGCATGTAAAGCTCGAAATGCCTTTGGCTGAATTAAGGGCTATTGCGGCTCGGGTTGGAAAGGACGAAGATCTTTTACCACAGAGAACACAGAGAAACACAGAGAAAGAGTAGGCTGCCGCAGTTGTTTTTTTCTTCTCGGTGAACTCTGTGTCCTCTGTGGTAAATTGCTTTAATGCAATGAAGTTTTTGGTGCTCGACATTCTCGGTATTTATAAGGCGTTCCTGTCGCCATTTCTGCCACCGGCGTGCAGATTCGAGCCGAGTTGCAGCGAGTACGCGACGCAGGCGGTCGAGAAATACGGAGCCCTGCGCGGAACATGGATGGGTGTGAAGCGTATCTTACGATGTCAGCCGCTGTGTAAGGGCGGGCATGACCCGGTTAGGTAGTTGTCAGTTGTCGGCTGTCAGTTGTCAGAAGCTCGGAATCTGACAACTGACAACTGACAACCGACAACTGATTTTTATGGAAAATCAGGCGAACAGTAGTAACCAATCTCGTTTTTTGATCGCGGCAGTATTGTCGATGGCGATCCTATTTGGCTGGCAGTATTTCATGGCCCCGCCGACTCCGCCGGCTAATAGCAATTCGAATACGGCCGCGAATTCAAATACCGTTGCAAATACTGCAACGCCCGCCGCGACGCAGGCTCCTGCTGCAACGCCTGAAACCGCTGCCGTCACGCCTGATACGACGCCAAATCGTATTGTCACGATCAAATCTGAGCTTTACGAGGTCAAGATCGATTCGAAAGGTGCTTTGCCGGTTAGCTGGATACTGCTCAAGAACAGATCACCTAGAGGCGAGTATCCCCTCTACGCCGACGGTTCGAACGGCACCGAGAAAAAGCCGCTCCAATTGATCTCGCCGCGAGCTCTCGAACAGACGCCGCGTGAACTTCCATTTCGACTAACTGCCGGTGACCCAACAATAACGACAACCGCCAACGAACGCAATTATCAGATCTCGGTCGCTGAAGATGCGATCACTTTGAATGCGGGCGAGGAGAAGACGATCGATTTCTCGCTTGCGGGTGAGAACGGCGTCGAGGTCAAGAAGACGTTTGTTTTTCGCGCCGACAGCTTTATGTCGGACCTCGCTGTCACCCTTAAGAAAGGCGGCCAGGCGGTGCCAAACGCGATGCTCGCTATCGGTGCAAGCGTTGGCGATCAGGCGATCAATTATCACAATCTCTATCACACGGAATCTGAGGCTGTCGCTGCGGTTAACGGCGATATTAAGCGGCATTTGGGCAATTACGCTTTCACATATGATGTGAACGGACAAGCGGCAAAGCTCTCTGACACGGGAACGATCGATTGGGTCGCGATGAGCGATGCGTATTTTGCGATGGCTGCTATTCCAGCCTCGCCGGTGCAAAATGCCGAGTATCACGCTTCGAAATACGACGTAAATATCGAGCCGGTCTACGACAGCATCATCAATTGGGTCATCCGCAGCCCTAAGAAGACCGAGACGCGACATCTTGTAACGGCGTTTATGCCGATACCTGGCGACGGTTCGGTGACGAAGATCTATACGGGGCCGAAAGATTACTTTTTGCTCAATGAGTTGAGCGGTAGTATTAAAGGTGCGGACGGGCGTTCGGTTTCGATCATCGATCTGATCAACTTCAGCAATTACTGGTGGCTCCGCTGGCTGACCAAACCGCTGTCGATCCCGATCGTCTACGCGCTCAATTTTTTCAACGGCCTGACACACAACTACGGCGTCGCGATCATCGTATTTACGTTCCTGTTCTACATGCTGCTCTTCCCGCTCAGGTGGTCGCAGAGCAAGTCGTTCAAGAAGGCCTCGGGCAATGCGCCTAAGATGAAGGGCATTCAGGACAGGATCAAGGACCTCCAGAAAAAGGGCGTCCCCAACGACGATCCCAAAATGCGTGCTCTACAAATGGAGCAGCTTAAAATGACCAAGGACGCCCTGCCCATCGGCGGCTGTCTGCCGATGCTGCTGCAGTTCCCATTGCTCATCGCATTCTACACGGCCATTACCATCGCCCTGGACGTCCGGCAAGCATCATTCCTATGGCTGCCCGATCTCTCGGCCGCCGACCCTTGGCATATCCTCGAGTTTGCATTCGCACTGTCGATGATACTGTCGATGAAGTTCACGCCGCAGGCCGCGGCCGTTACGCCGGAACAGCAGATGCAGCAGAAAATGATGACTTATTTGATGCCGGCGATGATGCTCTGGGTAATGTGGACGGCACCGTCGGGATTGCTGTTATACTGGTTCTTTGGCAATATCGTCAGTTTTGGACAGCAGATGGTGATCAACCGTCTCAACACCAAAAACACTCCACCAGGAACCGAGATCGTCGATTCCGTGCCAAAGGGTGCAAAGCAGGTCAAGCCTAAGCTGGCCTAGAATGTCGGAACGCAGGCTGCCAGCCTGCGTGTTTTGGCTCAGAAATTTTCTAGTTACGACAACTCAGCTTTGGATGGAGACTCGCAGGCTGGCAGCCTGCGTTCCGACACGATGAACGAAACCTGTACTAACGCAAAAGAATATTTAGGCGGCTTGGTAACCGACCTTGGTTTTGACCTGACGGTTGGAGCCGAGTGGAATGACGAGGGCTGTTTGCTGAATTTGGTAGGCGAAGATTCGCATTTCGCACTCGCCGAGAATGGCGAACTGCTGGATGCGTTTGAGGTTTTGCTGTTTCAGGTCTACGGACGACAACTCGATCGCGAACATCGCTTCGTGGTCGATGCTGAAGGTTTTCGCCAGACACGAAAAGCCGAACTCCACGCCATGGCACGCTTTGCCGCCGAACAGGTACGCAAGAATGGCCGTCCTTTCACCTTTGGGGTTCTCAATTCTACCGAACGTCGCATCATCCACATGACTCTGCAAAAGGAAGAAGACCTTTTTACAGAATCCGTCGGCGACGGCCGGGAAAGGCGGCTTCAGGTTCGCTTACAATAAGAAATATCAAACAGGATGCACAGGATAGGCAGGATGTAATTTTTTCTATCCTGTTCATCCTGGTATCTTGTTTGAACAAATGCCCGACACAATAGTCGCACTAGCAACACCTACAGGTCGAAGCGGTATTGGCGTAATACGCCTTAGTGGCGTCGATGCACTTGGCATTAGCCGCATACTGGTTGGCGATGAGGAATTTTCTCCCGAACCGCGAAACGCACATCTCAGACAGCTTCATGATCCGGCTATCGGCGATACGATCGATGAAGCTTTGATCACATATTTCAAAGCACCGCATTCATTTACGGGCGAGGACGTCGTCGAGATCAGTTGTCACGGCTCTCCGGTGCTACTGCGGCAGGTTATAGATATTTGTTTAGCCACGAATGCACGAATGGCCGACGCAGGTGAATTCTCTCTTCGTGCGCTGGCAAATGGACGGATCGATCTGGCCGAGGCTGAGGCCATACGCGACCTGATAGATTCGCAAACTGCCGCGTCGGCCCGCCAGGCTGTCAGGCAGATGCGTGGCGAGATGTCGCAAAGTCTGCAACCGCTCAAAGACGATCTGCTGAATATTATCGTTGTGCTCGAATCAGCGCTTGAATTCGTCGAGGACGATTTGCCGCCTGCACAACTCGATAGCGTGATATCGCGGTTGGTTGAGATCGCCTCAGAGACAAGCCGTCTTGCGGACACATACAAGGCAGGGCATCTGATCCGGGAAGGCCTGCGTGTAGCTTTGGTTGGTAGGCCAAATGTTGGTAAGTCTAGTCTTTTCAATGCTTTACTTGGTAGCGACCGGGCGATAGTCACGGATATCGCAGGTACGACACGCGATCAGATCCACGAACGCTTTATCATCAACGATATTCCGATCTCGCTGATCGATACGGCGGGTTTGCGCGAGACGAGCGACACCGTCGAGCGCATCGGAGTCGAACGGTCGAGAGCGACGATGGCCGATGCGGATATCGTGATCGTTTTGCTCGATGCGAGCGAGACGATCATGTCGGACGACTTTGCGATCATCGAGTCCGTTAGCGGCATCGAACATATTATCGCGCTCAATAAGATCGACAAGGCCTCATCGTTTGAAATCGAGACGGCAAAATCTCTGATCTCTGATCTCAATTCTCCGATTGTTCCGTTGTCCGCCAAAACGGGCGAGGGGTTGGACGTGCTGCAAAAATCGCTCGTTGAGCCATTTATCGCGTTGGGTTCGGAAACCTCAGGCTTTCTCGTAACGGACGCCCGTCACCACGATCTTTTGGTCCGGGCCGAGGCTGAGATAGGGCAATCGCTTGATCAGCTAAACGAGAAAATGAGCGAAGAGATCGTCCTCATCGGTCTGCACAATGCTCTTCGATACCTCGGCCAGATTACGGGGGAAACGACGACCGAAGATATGCTGACGCGTATCTTTTCGACGTTTTGCATCGGAAAATAGGGAGCGGATGACAAACTTTTAATCTTTTTGCGTACGTTTCGCGTATCTTAATCATCGAATAGAGTTAACCGATCAGGAAATAGGAGTCTGCCTCGAAATGAATAGTATATTCTTGAAAATCACCCTTAGCTTTGTATTTCTTGTGAGCGCAGCCGCTGGCGCACTTGTCGCACAGCAGTCGGCTCCACAGCCGCCGCTTGAGATAAGGATCGAGCCCGTGAAGTTTGACGGTTTTGTTGGGCAATATGAGGATGCTGTGAACCTTGCCGGGACGGTTTTTTCTTTCTTTCGGGAAGGCGACAAGTTTTATCTGCGCGTTACAAATCAGGACAGAATCGAGATATTTCCATCCGCCGAGAATAAGTTTTTTCTCAAGGCCTTGCCCGCTGACGCGGAATTTCTCCGTGACGCGTCGGGTCTTGTTACCGGGATGCGATGGTTTCAAAGCAGAGAGATCATAACCAAAAAGATCGCCGACACGCCGCAGCCCGACACGCGCATCGCCTTTAAGCGGACAGACGTAATGATACCGATGCGCGACGGCGTCAAGCTGTTTACAGTCATATTGATGCCTGAAACACAGACTGAAAACCTTCCGATCTACATGGAGAGGACTCCATACGGCGTCGCTGGTTGGAATTCGGCCCGTTTAAACGGTGGCAGGGCAGAACTGGTGCAGGACGGATATGTTTTTGTATTCCAGGACATTCGCGGTCGTGAGGACTCCGAAGGCGTCTTTGAAATGCTGCGGCCGCCGCGCGACAAACGCGATACGAAGTCGATAGACGAAAGTACCGACACCTATGACACCATCGATTATCTAATAAAGAATGTGCCAAAGAATAACGGCCGCGTCGGGATCGGCGGCGTCAGTTATCCAGGCTGGCTCGCTGCGGTAGCTCTTATCGATCCGCATCCGGCATTGAAAGCATCCTCGCCACAGGCTCCCGTTACGGATCTCTGGATGGGTGACGATTTTATGCATCATGGGGCGTTTCGCCAGACTTACGCTCACGAGTGGGCTGTTCCACTCGAAAGCGCTAAGAAAGGCGGCGATGTATCGTTTGATAACCCGGATATGTATCAATGGTATCTGCCGCTCGGAAAGCTGCAGACGCTGGCACCTTCACTTGCTGCCAAATCGCACTCCTGGAAGGCGTTTCTCGAACATCCGTCGTGGGATAGCTATTGGCAGGCACGCGCAACAAATCTCTACTTGAAAGACACGAGTGTGCCAACGCTGATCGTAGGCGGATGGTGGGATCAGGAGGATATGTACGGGCCGCTCGCGATGTACAAAACGCTCGAGAAAACCGACAAGGATGATCAGGTCTATCTTGTCATGGGCCCGTGGAACCACGGCGGCTGGGGCGGACGTGGCCGTCGGCTGGGGGCGATCGACTTTGGCAGCGACACGGGAAATTATTTTCGGAAAGAAATTCAGGCTCCGTGGTTTGCTAAGTTGTTGAAAGATAAGGGTAATTTCACGCCTGCGGAGGCTACCGTTTTCCAATCTGGTTCGAATAAATGGATGACCTATGACGCCTGGGCGCCAAACAACGGTCAGAAACGAGAACTCTATCTGCAAGCGGGTGGCAAGCTCGGGTTTGAGAAACCCGTAGATAAAGGCGAGGCGTTCGATACCTATGTCTCCGATCCAACAAACCCGGTTCCGTATCGGAAGACGCCGGTATTGCAGACCTATACGCAGGGTTCCTCGTGGGGAGCATGGCTGGTTGACGACCAGCGGCACCTTGAGGGCCGCAAAGATGTGTTTTCATGGCAAACCAATGGTCTTTCAGAGGATATGACCATTACGGGCGATGTTTTCGCCAACCTTTTTGCCTCGACCAGTGGTTCGGACAGCGATTGGGTTGTAAAACTGATCGATGTGTTTCCTTCCGACGCGCAGCCCGCCAATATGGCTGGGTACCAACTGATGGTCTCGGAAGAGATCTTTCGCGGGCGTTACAGGAAGAGCTTTGAAAAAGCGGAGGCGGTCGAGTCGAACAAATCCCTAGCGTATTCGATAGATCTGCGCGGCCAGAATTATACGTTTATAAAGGGGCATCGAATAATGGTGCAGGTGCAAAGTAGCTGGTTCCCGCTCTATGACCGCAACCCGCAAACCTTTGTGCCTAATATATTTAAGGCTCAGGCAAGTAGTTTTGGTTCAGCGACTCAACGAATCTACCGCTCAGCCAAGCAGCCATCGCACATTAGCGTCTCCGTGGCCAAGTAGGTTGGTCACTATCCTTCATTCTGTGTAGTCGGCGATCGGCAAGTATTTCTGCGCGACCTTTGCCTTTGTGTTTGTTAATATGTAAGCGCGAATAGGATTTTATTTAGTAGGAAAAGACGAATGTTCGACGAAAGTTTTGATGTGATCGTGATAGGTGCGGGGCACGCGGGCTGCGAGGCGGCCTCGGCCTCGGCGCGGCTTGGTGCGCGTACCGCGATCGTTACCATCAATCTTGATTTGATCGGGCAGATGTCATGCAATCCAGCGGTTGGTGGTATTGCCAAGGGCCACGTCGTTAGAGAGATAGACGCCCTCGGCGGCATCATGGGCCGAGTTATCGACCGGACGGGCATTCAATTTCGCCTACTCAACCGTTCTCGCGGTCCTGCCGTCCAATCGCCTCGTGCTCAGGCAGACCGCAGTCTATATCGCACTGAAATGCGTCGCGTCCTCGAGGCGACGCCCAATTTACATCTTCGTCAGGGTTTTGTGATCAATCTAATTGTTGATAACAATACTGTTATAGGCGTTGAGATGCAGGATACGCGACGTTTCGGAGCAAAATCTGTCGTCATCGCGACCGGCACATTTCTGAATGGAACGATCCACACCGGACGCAAAATGTACTCCGCAGGAAGAGCTGGCGAACCTGCCTCGATCGAGCTTGCCGAGAGCCTCAAACGTCTTGGTTTTCCGGTTGGTCGGCTAAAAACAGGCACGCCGCCGCGGCTTGATGGCCGCACAATCGACTGGGATGCATTTGAACCGCAGCCGCCCGACGAAAAGCCGGTCGCATTCTCATTTGCGACGGAGAAGATCGAACAGCCGCAGATCCAGTGCCATATCGGTTACACCAGCGAACGCCTTCATCAGACGATCCGCGACAATCTGCATCAGTCGCCGCTTTATTCTGGAAAGATCAAAGGCGTCGGGCCGCGTTACTGTCCATCGATCGAGGACAAGGTAGTCAAATTTGCCGACAAAGACCGGCACCAGCTTTTCCTCGAACCAGAAGGGCACGATACAAACGAAGTATACCTTAATGGTTTTTCGACATCGCTTCCGTCCAGTCTACAGCTTGAATTGCTTCGGATGGTCGATGGTTTTGAAAGTGTCCAGATTATTCGACCGGGATATGCGATCGAGTACGATTTTGTCGACCCGCGGGAGCTGCGCCCGACGATGGCATCCACGCGAATGGACGGCCTCTTTCTGGCAGGGCAGATTAATGGTACGACCGGATATGAAGAAGCGGCGTGTCAGGGACTTCTCGCCGGGATCAACGCTGCATACGCCGTTGATGGCCGGAAAGAGTTTATTTTGCAACGAGATGAGGCTTATATTGGTGTATTAGCGGACGACCTTATTCGGCACGGTGTTGACGAACCTTATCGCTTGTTCACGTCACGTGCCGAGGCTCGTTTGACGCTCCGGCATGACAATGCTGATCAGCGTTTGTCACCAAAGGGGCGTGATGCCGGGCTTGTCGGAGATAGCGACTGGGAACGCTTCAATCTGAAGCGTGACCGCATCGCAAATCTGCGAAATGCACTCGATTTTACGCGATTTAAACGTTCGTCGGTCGAGTATGCGACAGTTTCGCAGATCCTTGGTGTTGATCTGGGTGATTCCATTACGCTTTCACAGCTTGCGATGCGTCAGGGTGTAAAGCCGGAGTTGATCCATCGTTTGCTGCCCGGAGAGCTTCAGACAGAGATTCGAATGGCTGATCTTGAGACCGCTCTTGCAGATTCTTTGTATAGTGGTTACATCGAAAAGCAAAAGGTTGCGACTGAACGAGTAAACCATCACGACGGGCTGAAAGTGCCGGAAAACTTCCAGTTCGATGCCATCGGCGGTCTTTCGAATGAAATGGTTGAGCGTCTCGAACGTGCACGGCCGGCGAATTTTGGTCAGGTTCGTAATATCACCGGTCTCACACCAGCAGCAGTGTCATCTGTTTTGGTTCACCTTTCTGCAAAAACGGCTGCGAAAGCCGCCTAAATGTGGCACGTGCCACATTCCAGTTTGATACACTCTCCAGTCTACGGAATGTGGCACGTCCCACATCTTCATCGAAATCTTACAATACAGCCGTCACCAATTAGATATTAAAAACGCGCTTGTGCTAACTTAGAAATTCGCTCTAATCACGATGGGAAAGATCATAGCGGTCGCAAATCAGAAAGGTGGTGTCGGGAAGACAACTACCGCCGTAAATCTCTCGGCCGCCCTCGCGGCCGCGGGCAAAAAGGTGCTACTCGTCGATGCCGATCCGCAAGCTAATGCTACGTCGGGGGCCGGTATTACGAAAAGTAACTCGCGAAAGTCGCTCTATGACGCACTCGTAAATGGTGATTCACCACGCGAGATGGTCCTTGCGACCGAGATACCGACTCTTTGGGTGTTGCCGGCCGACAAGAACCTTGCCGGGGCTGAGATCGAGCTGGTCGAGATGGCCGATCGTAACAACACATTGAAAAAACTCCTTGAGAGCGTCAAGGACTATTTTCATTACCTGATTATTGACTGTCCACCATCGCTTGGCCTGCTTACGGTAAACGGCCTGACTGCCGCCGATTCATTGCTTGTGCCCATTCAATGCGAATATTATGCTCTTGAGGGTGTGACCGAGCTTTTTGATACGCTTGCGAGGCTTAGGCGCGAACTTAATCCGACGCTTTCGATCGAAGGGCTTTTGTTGACGATGTACGATGAGCGAACGAATCTATCGGCGGCAGTGGCAAAAGACCTGCGGGATTTCTACGGCGCGCAGGTGCTCGAGACCGTTATTCCGAGGAATGTTCGGCTGGCCGAGGCTCCGAGCTTTGGCAAGCCAATATTGCTTTATGACCCGCGTTCGCGTGGGGCTGAGGCCTATGTATCGCTTGCGAAGGAGATAATAAACAATGGCTAGACAGCCGCTTGGCAGGGGCCTGAGTGCTCTTTTGGGTGACGAGAAGGTAGAAGATGTTGGTGGTTCGACGAGTATTGAGATCGATATCGATTTGATCTCGCCAAATCCAGAGCAGCCGCGAACGCACTTTGCCGAGGAAAACCTAGAAGAACTCACACAGTCGATCAGAGCAAATGGCGTGGTCCAGCCGATTGTTGTTCGTCAACGAGGAAATCGGTATGAGATCGTTGCTGGTGAACGCCGTTGGCGGGCGAGCCAGCGTGCAGAACTCAGACGGATTCCGGCTGTCGTTAAGGAAGTCTCAGACGACAAAATGCTCGAGCTTGCTCTTATTGAGAACATTCAGCGACAAGAGTTGAATCCGATCGAAGAGGCCAAGGCGTACAGCAAACTGATCGAGCAGCTTGAACTTACTCAGGAAGTGGTAGCCGAGCGTGTAGGAAAATCGCGAACCGTAGTAACGACGGCAATCCGATTATTACGCCTTCCGAATGAGGTTTTGCGAGAGATAGAGCAAGGGAGAATTTCAGCAGGTCATGGCCGCGCACTTTTGATGACTACGGATCCGATGATCCAGCGTCAGGTTGCGAATTCGATCATCGATTTTGGATTATCGGTAAGGGAGACGGAAAAAACCGTCAAGAGACTATCTAAATCACCGCAAACTACTGATAAAAAACAAGTTACACGTGTTATCGACGCCAATATAAAGGCTGCTGAAACACGTTTAATGCGATCTTTAAGTACTAATGTGAAGATCAAACCGGATAAAAAGGGGATTGGCGGGAAGATCGAGATCGAATATTACAGCGTCGATGACCTCGATCGGATTTATCGGTTAATTATAACTAATTAAAGGAGTTACTGAATATGCGTTTGACGGAAATGGTAGATTGCGCCGGTTGAGTGGCAAAACTCGCACCGAGCGACCTTGCCCAAGTTTTGGGTAAGCTACCAAAACAACACAACGATAACGTTATCGTCGGCTTCGAAACCGCCGACGATGCGGCTGTTTATCGCCTTTCGGACGACTTGGCTCTCGTGCAAACGGTCGATTTCTTTACGCCTGTAGCTGACGATCCTGAGACCTATGGTCGTGTGGCGGCGATCAATTCGCTCAATGATGTGTATGCGATGGGCGGCACTCCGATCTCGGCCCTGTCGATCGTTTGTTATCCGCAGAAAGGCGATTGGGACGTACTCGGAGCAATCCTCGCCGGCGGACAGGCGGCGATGAACGAGGCGGGTGTGGTTGTGGTTGGTGGTCACTCGGTTGATGACAAAGAGATGAAGTTCGGATATGCGGTAACCGGTGTCATCGATCCTAAGAAGGTCGTCACAAATGCCGGTGCACAGGTTGGTGATGTGCTCATTCTGACAAAATCGATCGGCACAGGTGCGATAAATACTGCGGTCAAGCGTGGTAAGGCAACGCGTGAAACGGAGGCTGCTGCGATCAAAGCGATGACAACCTCGGCCGCGGCGGCGTCAAAAGTAATGCAGAAAGTTGGTGCAAACGCTTGTACTGATGTCACAGGTTTTGGCTTGCTTGGCCATGCTTACGAAATGGCAAAAGGCAGCAATGTGACTCTAAATATTGATTCTAAAGCGGTTCCGCTGTTGCCTGATGTTTTAGAACTGATAGCTGACGGTATGTTGACTCGTGGCGATAAGAATAATCGCGTATACGTCGGCGAAACGGTTAGAATAACGGATAGTGTATCCGGCGTGATGCAGAGTGCGTTGTTTGACCCGCAGACGGCGGGCGGATTGTTGATCAGCCTTTCGCGCGAAGCCGCCGTGGGATTCGTCGTGGAGATGCCTGATTCGCAAGTGATTGGCACGGTTTCTGAGTATAGCGGACATTTGATAGAGGTGAGTTAGTGTTTCTTTTTATTCTTGAATCCTTAGGAACGTCGGAACTGATCCTGATCGGGATAGTTGCTCTGATCTTCCTCGGCCCGCGTCGTTTGCCTGAGATAGCGAAGAAAGCCGGCAAGATAATGTCCGAGTTTCGCGGTACGGCTAACGAATTCAAGCAAACATGGCAACGAGAGGTCGATTTCGAAGACGAAAAGAAGGCTCTGGATCTGGACACGATCGAGGCGGAGACAAAGCCGGTACCACGCGAAGCAGATGCGAACGATAGCGTAAGGGACGAACTTCCGGCCGCACCGGCGATCACTGAGGTCGATCTAGAGACAATAAAAGAGCGAATGGGCATCGACTCAACCCTTGCAGAAGAAACGGGCAGTGAGCCTGATCTTGAACAATCCACGCCCGACGCAAACGATAAGAGGAATTGGCTTTAACGTCGAGAATGGACGATCAAAACCCTGAACATGAACCAAAAGTCGGTGGCCAGATGTCATTTCTGGAGCATCTCGACGAATTGCGTAAGCGGCTTGTAAAGTCTGTATTGATCCTGGTTGCGGCGTTCATGCTTTGCTTCTACTTCTCAAATGGCATCTATAATTTTCTCTCTATCCCGATCAGAAAGGCATTATCAGAGGTCGAACGTCGCCAACTTCCTGTTAGTGGAATTACAGGTGTTGAGCAACTAAGATCGATCACCGAGATAAATGAAGGCGATAGCGGTCGATATACGATAGGCGTCGACACCGCCGTCGGGGCGACAGTACTACCAGCCGGAACTTCTGTCGGAGCCCAAGTCGCTCGTGACGCGGAAGGAAAGATCGGTCTTTTCACGACCGAACCAATTTTTACCAATAACGCCATTGTCCCAAAAGGGGTACGTTTACCGCTCGAATATATCGACGATATGGCGAAGAGCCAGCCGAATGCCGATTCGCGAATGACGGTGACGACTGCTCCTGAAAGCTTTACTCTTCTCGTAACCGTTTCGCTTTACGCGGCAATCGCTCTTGCGCTGCCTCTATTGCTCTGGCAAATTTGGGGTTTTATCTCGCCGGCATTGTATAGGCATGAACGGAGCTATGTCACCCCGTTTATCGGTCTTTCCACTATCTCATTCGTGCTGGGCGCCGCCTTTGCATACTACATACTTTTCCCTCCCGCAGTTAATTTCTTACTGAACGTGGGTGCGGGCGAGTTTCAGTTTCAGCTACGAGCGACGGACTATCTGGATTTTATTACCATCATCATGCTGGCGATGGGCCTCATCTTTCAAATGCCGGCCATCACATATGTTTTGGCCAGGATCGGAATAGTTTCGGCCGGCCTCTTGATCAGAAGCTGGAAGATATCTCTGGTTGTTATTTTAATTGTTGCAGCGATTGTATCGCCGACCGCTGATGTTGTTAACATGATGTTGTTTGCGACGCCAATGATGGCACTATATGTGGTGTCGATCTTTATCGCGTGGTTTTTTGGCAAGAAACGCCAGACGGACGCCGAGGCAGCGTGACGCAGAAGATACAACTCCGCACATCTCAAAAGCATCTTGAATATTGATAAAATACGGTCTAAAATCTTGTTAGATGAAGGTTAGTTGTATTGACGCCGCGCACAAGTGGCGGATGGAGTTTTACCGCTATGTCGAAAGTTGAATTTGGTAAAGGCATTTTACTCACCCTGTTGATTGCTGGCGTAGCCGCAGTCGGTGTCTGGGCCCAGCCACCTGCTAAGCCGAGCCAGGATGTGACGGAAAAGGTGCGCAAAGTTACACCAGAGCTCAAAGACGCCTATAAAAAGTGGCTCAACAACGACGTTGAGTACATCATCACAGGCGATGAAAAGAAAGCCTTTAAAGCTCTCATTACGGACGAAGAGCGTGAGAATTTTATCGAAAATTTCTGGCGCCGACGCGATCCTAATCCTGATACTGAGGAGAACGAGTATCGCGAAGAATATTACGAACGCATCGCCTACGCTAATGAGAAATTTGCGTCAGGCATTCCGGGTTGGAAAACGGATCGCGGCAAGGTTTACATCGCTCACGGCAAGCCCGACTCGATCGAGGCACATCCGTCGGGCGGTTCGTACGACCGGCCAAGTTATGAGGGCGGCGGTTCGACATCGACTTATCCATTTGAGATCTGGTTCTATCGCCACCTTGATGGCGTCGGTGATGGTCTCGAGATCGAATTTGTCGACCCGTCGGGAACGGGCGAATATCGGCTGGCTCGAGACGCAAATGAGAAAGATGCACTACGGACCGTTCCGGGTGCGGGTTTGACCACGTCTGAGCAGCTTGGCCTTTCGGACAAAGGCGATCGAATTAACGGCGGCGGCGGCGGCCAACAAAGTTTTCAGCGCGAACAAGATTCTTTTTTCCGCCGACTTGAGATATTGAACGGATTACAAAAGCCTCCGCAGGTGAAATTCAGCGACTTGCAGGCGGGCGTCGATTCGGGTGTGCTTGATAACAATCCGCTAAATTTCGATCTGCGGGTAGATTTCTTCCGCCAATCGGATGACCGTGTTGTGACCGCGTTTACGGTCCAGGCGACTAACAAAGAACTGACCTTCGAGCAAAGCGGTGGTCTCGAACAAGCGACGATGAACATCTTTGGCCGCATCACCGCCGTTTCAGGAAAACGGTCGGGCATTTTTGAGGATTCGGTAACGGCGACTGCAACCACAGCCGAGCTTGCCGAGGCAAAGGATCGCAAATCGGTTTATCAAAAAGCGATCGCCCTGACGCCCGGCACTTATAAGGTTGACGTGGTCGTCCGCGACGTAAAATCCGGCAATAAAGGCATTGTCAATCTCGGTTTTGTCGTGCCGCGATACGATGAGAAGAAGCTTTCGACGTCGTCGATGGTCTTGGCGGCAAAGCTTCGCACCACCACGGCGGGCGATATCGGCCAGTCATTTGTGATAGGTAACGCCAAGGTTATTCCGAATCTCTCTGGCATCTACAAACAGGGTCAGGAAGTCGGCCTGTACATGCAGGTCTACAACGCACAGATCGATCAAACGACGCTTAGGCCGGCGGTCGACGTGGATTACATTCTGACCAAGGATGGCAAAGAATTGATGCGTCAGCGTGAGGATTGGACCGGGCTGAGCGATTCTGGCCAGCGTTTGACGCTAGCCAGGCTTCTGCCGACGACAGTGATGCCGGTTGGCGAATATGAGATAAAGGTGATGATCAAGGACCGCGTCGGCGGCCAAGTCATTGAGAACAAAGGTAAGTTTTCGATAGTGAAAGATTAAGTCTTGGCCTTCTCGTGGAAAGCCGGGTGAATCTGTGTTCGTCCGGCTTTCTTATTTTACCTTCACCTCAATGACGGGCGAGCTATCGCCTTCGCTTGTCGCAAACAGCGAAGAACCATCAACGCTATAACAAATAGACTCTCCGACCTTTCGGGGACCCAGATCGATCGGCGTTGGCTCTTGCCTCCATATATCATTAAATCCGGTCGCGCTCTGCGGCAGTTCGTACTCATAAGCCTGCGTGTAATCGCAAACGATCAAATACAGTCCGTCCGGTGAGATGTCACCGCCGGTGAGAAAGCCGTTTGGTATTGCCGGTACGGAAAGTTCGCCGACCGTCTCGGCTTTGGGGGCGTCGGTAGAACCAAAATCTGCTTTAACGCGATAGACGCCCGCCGGACCGCTAACCCGTTTTGTGACGACATAGATCGCACCGGTCTGTGGATGAACGAGAAGCGTTTCGGCGTCCTGATCGAAATCAGGATATGTAAAACGAACCGACTCGGCCGACGTCGTGGCATTTGGCTCACCACGATTCGACCTGACATCATCCGGTTTTACGATCGGCTCGGCAACGCGATAAACGAGATGCTCTGGCCGCTTTAGCTTATTGTTGCCAGTCTCGGCGATATAGATAAAACACTTTCCAACCTTGTCTTTGAAAGTGGCGATGTCTTCCCAGTCAGCATTTGTTTCACCATCAACCTTCCAGGTCCCGAGAACCTCGCCCTTTGTATTTATTGCGAAAATGAAGGCGCCGTCACCTGAATCATTGTGCGTCCACAACACATCACTCTGGCAACGCGATGCAACAAGTCCGCTGCTTTCGGTGATCTCTTTTGATCTGATAGTGCCGACGACCACCGGAGCGCCGAATCGCGAAGCGACCGCCGCAGGCCGCTCACTCGACGAGACGAAACCACAGCCAGAAGCCGCAATCGCCGAAATGACAAATATGGAGAATTTAGTTATAGTTTTCTTCGACATATTCAACCAACAAATGCATTATAACGTACAAGTTAGACGTGCGAATTCAAGAACACTGATCACGAGTTTTACGTAAGGTTTATCGGAGCGATGATCGTAGGAACCGAATGGCTGATCGAGGCGACGGGCTGTGACCCGGAAATGCTGCGCGACGAGAACGCGATACGCGGCATTATGTCGCGTGTCATCGAAGATCTTGGCCTACGCTCGATCGGCTCGGTCTGGCACAAATTCGAAGGCGAAGGCGGCGTTACCGGCCTCATCGCCCTGACCGAATCTCACCTCGCCTGTCATACATACCCGGAATACGGTACAGCAACGTTCAACCTCTACTGCTGCCGGACACGGCCGGAATGGGATTGGGAAGGTCAACTAAAGACTGCTCTTGCCGCAACCTTTGTTTCTGTGACTAAGATACAAAGGGGCGAATCTGAAATTTCAGATCTGAAATTTGAGATCGCAGGAGGTGGGCGATGAGCGTTCTTCAAGCCAATTGCCCGTCATGTGCGGCAGCGATCGAATTCAAATCCGGATCGACGCTCGTGCTCGTTTGTCCGTTCTGCCGTTCGGCAGTTGCGCGGACCGATCGCGGGCTCGAAGATCTCGGTAAGGTTGCGGAGATCATGGATTCCGAATCTCCGTTAAAGCTCGGCTTGAAGGGCGTGTATAAAGGTTCTCGTTTTGAGCTGACCGGTCGTGCTCAGCTCAAGCATGAGCTTGGCGGCAACTGGGACGAGTGGTACGCGACATTTTCTAACGGCTGGGTCGGCTGGTTGGCCGAAGCACAGGGCCGGTTTTACATGACGTTCTACCAACCGCTACCGGCCGGTACGGCATTGCCCTCATTTGCCGGATTACAGCTTGGGCAGACCGTCGCAGAAATACCAAATCCGACGCCGCTGATGGTGCAGGAAAAGGGACGCGGCACAAGCGTCGCGGCCGACGGCGAGATACCATATAAACTCACGCCGGGCGAGCAGTTCGAATACGCTGATCTTGCCGGTAAAGACAATGCGTTCGCGACCATAGATTACAGTCTCGATCCGCCGTGGGTATTTGTCGGAAAAATGGTCACGCTCGTGGAGATCGGCCTGGGCGATGCGAAGTCGGTCAAACGCGAAGGGAAACGCGTTTCCGCTGCGGGCATGGGCTGTCCTAACTGCGGCGGGCCACTTGCATTGTTAGCCCCCGACATCGCCGAGCGAGTCACGTGCCCGAATTGCGATTCGCTACTCGACGTAAATCAAGGTAATCTCACCTATTTTAAATCGCTCACGCCGCCCGCGAACACACCTGAATTTGTCGCCCCGATCGGTGCCGAAGGCACATTTCCCGGCGATGTGAAACTCAAGATCATCGGCGCCGTCGTTCGCAGCGTGTATATTGATGCCGTTCATTATTACTGGCACGAATATCTGCTCTACAATCCGTCGATCGGCTTTCGTTGGCTCGTGCATTCGGATAATCATTGGAATTTTGTCGAGACGATAAATGCTGCGGACGTCGGACAAGACAACGTGTTTGCCACGGGCAGTACGGTCGATTACAAAGGGCAAAAATACAAGATATTTCAAGACTCTCCGGCGGTCGTTGAATACGTCAAAGGTGAATTCTATTGGCGCGTCGAACAGGGTGAGACCGTCCGGGCGGTCGACTATGTAGCTGCGCCTCACATGCTTTCGATGGAAGCGACAGCGGATGAGATGAACTGGTCGTTTGGCACGTACATGACAAACGATGAGGTCGAAAAGGCTTTCGGCATCTCAGGCCTTCCAAAACCCTGGGGCGTCGGGCCGAATCAGCCGTTTACCGGAAGATTTTATTACACGTGGGGAGCGCTGCCGTTGCTGGCGTTGCTTGTCGTTGCGGTCTTTATGATCCCGTTGACGGGAATTACCAAAACGGTCTTTTCACAAGCGATCGTGCTGCCGCCGATGACCAACGCGACGACCGCACAGACCGTTTTTAGTCAGGCGTTCGATCTAAAAGGTAACAGCAATGTCCGCATTACATCGGGAGCTCAGGTCGACAATGCGTGGGCCGATTTTGATATCGACCTGATCAACGACCAGAGCCAAGAGGTCGAGTCGGTCGCCGCTCCCATCGAATATTACAGCGGCAGTGACAGCGACGGAGCATGGACTGAGGGCGGCAAATCGACTGATGCGACAATCTCGTCGCTTCCGGCAGGTAAATATACACTGCGGGTCGAAGGCACTTGGCAGAATTGGCAGGCCCAGATGCCCGTTTCGGTAAAGGTCGAGCAGGGTGTCAATCGCGGCGTAAATTTCTGCTGCGCGTTGCTGGTGCTGGTACTTGTGCCGATATTCGGGCTGTTTAGAAAGTTCTCGTTCGAGTCAGGCCGCTGGAAAGACAGTATGTTCGGGTCAAGCTCCACCAGCTCGGATGATTCGGGTGACGAATAGTTTGTTCAGTTCGTTGAGTCTATTGAGAAGGCTTTTACTCAACGAACTCAAAAAACTCGATGAACTCAATAAACTCTTGAGAAGCTTATGTTAAAAAAACTCTATTTGGTCTTCGGTGCCGGTGTGCTGCTCGCGTATGCGTCGTCAGCGTGGTTTGGCTGGGAACTAGCTAATTCCGGTTCCAAATCCCGGCTCGGCACGCCATTCTTTTATTCAGGATTTCGTGGAGGAAAATAATGTTGAATCTTGCAGCAATCGCCCCGACGCTGGGGCTTATCGTAAAGCTTGACGACCTATTGCCGGTGTTGGCTACGACAGTTATTTTTGTCGCGATCGGCCTCATCGTATTCGCCATCGCCTTTTTAATCGTCGTACTCGTTGCGCCATTTTCGGTCAAGAAAGAGATCGAGGAAGATCAGAACACGGCACTCGCGATAATCATCGGTGCACTCATAATCGGCGTCGCGATGATAATCGCCGCGGCTATTCAAGGCAACTAGGCGAAAGGATAAAGGCAAAAGGATAAAGGATAAAGGCAAGTCTATTCTTTATCCCTTATCCCTTATTCTTCATCCTTTTCATGAAAAGCACTCCGCTACTTTTTCTCAACGTTATCATTATCGCGACCTGCGGCTTGATCTATGAGCTGCTGGCTGCGACCGTTTCTTCCTACGTACTCGGTGATTCTGTAACTCAATTCTCATTCATCATCGGCGTTTATCTCTTTGCGATGGGCGTCGGATCGTATCTGTCGCGGTTCATCGACAAGAATGTCGCCGAGAAGTTTATCGACATAGAACTCGCCGTGGCTGTCATCGGCGGCTTCTCGGCTCCGCTTCTTTTCCTCACATTCGCGTACGTCACATATTTCGGAATTATTCTTTACTCGACCGTGTTCATTATCGGAACGCTGGTCGGCCTCGAGATCCCGCTGCTGATGCGGATCTTGCAGGATAAGCTTGATTTCAAAGAGTTGGTATCGCGTGTGCTAGCCCTAGACTACGTTGGAGCTCTGGTCGCATCACTTCTGTTTCCCATTTTCTTAGTACCAAAACTTGGCTTAAATCGAACCTCGTTGCTGTTTGGAATGCTCAACGCTGCCGTCGGCATCTGGGCAACATGGCTACTCGAACCGCTGCTGACAAAAAGAAAGATCACAATTCTGCGCATAAAAGGCTTTATCGTTCTCGTCCTGCTCGCGATCGCGTTGATCAAGGCCGAGCGGCTGACGACGCTCGCCGAGGACGGCCTGTTTGTTGACAACATCATCTACGCAAAAAGCTCATCGTACCAACGCATCGTTGTAACCAAAGGCAAGATCGGATATTCCCTATTCCTCAATGGCAATCTTCAGTTCAATACATTCGACGAATACCGCTATCACGAAGCGCTGGTTCATCCGGCATTTGCATCCTTCCCGGGCGAAGCAAAACGCGTGCTCATCCTAGGCGGCGGCGACGGCCTCGCGGCGCGTGAGATATTGAAATACAGCTCAGTCGAATTCGTCCAGATGGTCGATCTCGATTCAGAGATGACCAGAGTTTCGTACTCGGTTCCTGTTTTAGGCGAGCTGAACAAACACTCGTTCGACGATCCGAGAATGCATGTGACAAATGCCGACGCATACGTCTGGATGGATCAGGAGAAGATCGAGCCATTCGACATCGCAATCGTTGATTTCCCGGATCCGAACAACTTCGCTCTTGGCAAACTATATACGACTCGCTTTTACAATCTCCTAAAACAAAAGCTAAAACCCGAGTCATCCGTCGTCATCCAAACAACCTCACCGCTCATCGCCCGAAACTCTTTCTGGTGCGTGATGAAAACCCTCGAAGCGAGCGGATACACGGTAAAACCGTATCAAACATCAGTCCCAAGCTTCGGCATCTGGGGCTATGCGTTGGCGAAGCTCCAACCATTCGAGGCGCCGACTAAACCACCAACCGGCATTGAACTAAAATTTCTAAACGATCAAACGTTCGCATCGATGTTCGAGTTCCCGAGCGACACCTCAAAACCTGTTGAAGAACTTGAGATCAATCGGCTGGATAATCAGGCACTGGTTCGCTACTACGAAACTGAATGGCGGCGGTTCGAGCAGTAATGAAACTCACCCGGCGAGAACTACTCACAACTTTTCTCGGTGCGCCGATAGCGATGGCGGCGTGCCGGGAATGGAATGTGCGCCTGTTTCCCGTCGGTGAGATAGTTGGACAGTCGGTGGAACTCGGGCATATCTTACGCGAGATGCGTACGTTTGATGTTCCGGCGGTGAACTGGGAGACGAAGAAAGTCGCCATCATCGGCGGCGGTATTGCCGGGCTGACGGCGGCTTGGAAATTTAGACGAGACAAATTCGATGATTTTGTTTTGCTTGAATTGGAAAAGGAAGTTGGGGGAACGTCCGCGAGCGCGAAAGGTGAGCCGGTCGGTTATCCATGGGCGGCTCATTATTTGCCGGTTCCGTTTCAAGAGAACGGCGAGCTTATCTCTTTGCTAGAGGAGATGGAGTTGGTCGAGGGCCGCGATGCGGCCGGCGAGGTTCTTGTAAAAGAGCAGTTCCTCTGCCGCGAACCTGAGGAACGTGTTTTCTATAAAGGGCGTTGGTATGAGGGATTGTATCTTGGCGTCGGGGCGAGCGAGGATGATAAGCGGCAGTTTGCCGAGTTTCAGCGGCAGATCGACACGTGGGTGAATTGGCGTGATGCGGCTGGGAAACGTGCATTTGTCGTGCCGCTCGCAAATTGCTCGACCGATGCGGAGGTCACGGCTCTCGACAAGATGTCGTTTGGCGACTGGCTGCGGCAAAAAGGGTTTACGTCCGAACGGCTTTTTTGGTACTGCGACTACGCGACACGGGACGACTACGGCCTTAAGGCCGATCAAGCGTCGGCTTGGGTTGGATTGTTTTACTTTTGTTCTCGTGTCCGCAAGAGCGGCGTCGAGTCGCAGCCTTTCATTACGTGTCCCGAGGGCAATGGGCAGTTCGTGCATCACTTTTTGGATAAGGTGAAGGAAAATGTGCGAAGGTCGCAGATCGTCGTTTCGGTCGTACCGGCGGAGAAAGGTGTCGATGTGATCTGTCTCGACAACGGCCAACTTCGCGGCATTCATTGCGAAAAGGCGATCTTTGCATCGCCGATGTTTACGGCTCCATACATCATCCGCGGCTTTCGCGAAGACGCTCCGTTTGCGGCGAGTGAGTTTAAGCACAATGCCTGGTTCGTCGCTAATCTCTTTCTAAAAGATCGGCCAAAACCTAGATTTGTAAAAGACTTTCCGCTCTCGTGGGATAACGTCCTCTACGAAAGCGCGTCGCTAGGGTACGTAACAGCCACGCATCAAAAAGGTATCGACTACGGCCCGACGATCCTGACCTATTACTATCCAATGTGTCACGAAGAGAACGCCCGCACAAAGCTCTTCGACTACCGCTGGCGCGAACTCGCCGACGTCTGCCTGACCGATCTCGCCCGTGCTCATCCGGACATTTACGAGCTGACGGAGCGGATCGACATCATGCGTTGGGGCCACGCAATGATCTCGCCGCGTCCAAATTTCATCTGGAGCGGCGTCCGCGAAAAGGCAATGAAACCCTACCGCAACATCCACTTCGCCCACACGGATCTTTCCGGCATCGCACTTTTTGAGGAAGCGTTTTATCATGGACTGCGAGCATCTGGCGAGATTTTAAAGGCGATTCAAACAGGATAGACAGGATGCGCAGGATAAGAAAAAATTCTGTCTATCATGCTCATCCTGTTTGAAATAGCGGACCGATGGATACAACTCTGACAAAACCAAATTACTGGCTTTTCTCGCGTGAGATCGATTTAACGGTCTTTCTGGGAAGCGCCGTTTTGTCGTTGTTACTTCTCGTGGTCGGTGCGCAGATCGGTGTTTTGAACGGCGATTCGCCGGAGTGGACTTGGGTCACGGGCGTGCTGCTCATCGATGTTGCCCACGTCTGGTCGACCTCGTTCCGCGTTTATTTCGACAAAGAAGAATTGAAGCGCCGCTTCTGGTTGTATTTGCTTGTTCCTGTATTTGGGTACGCTATCGGCGTCGCACTGTATTCCGAGGGTGAGTTGGTGTTTTGGAAGGTGCTTGCTGTTATCGCGGTGTTTCATTTTGTGCGGCAGCAGTATGGTTGGGTTGCGTTGTACCGGCGGAAGCTGGCTGAGACATCGCGAGCGACTTGGTGGATAGACTCGACTGCGGTCTATCTTGCATCAGTCTATCCGCTGGCGTTTTGGATGACTTCGTTGCCGAGGAATTTTGAATGGTTTGTGCAGAACGATTTTGTCCCGTTGCCGGTGATCGTCGAGACGGTTCTTTTTCCAGTTTATGTAGTTGCGCTCACCGCGTACTTCGCTAAGTCGATCTATCAATATTTTGCTACTGGTTTTCTGAATATCGGCAAGGACATCGTCGTCGCCACGACGGGGATCTGCTGGTACGTCGGTATTGTCTATTTCAATTCCGACTACGCCTTTACTGTGACGAACGTCATCATCCACGGCGTGCCGTATTTTGCACTGATCTATGTTTACGCCAAAATGAAACGCGAAACGGCGGGACCTGTGTATCGGACGTTGTCGTCAAATTGGCTCGTATTTCTCGCGACACTCTGGGCCCTCGCGTATGTTGAGGAACTCTTCTGGCACCGCGGCGTGTGGCATGACAAACAGTGGCTGTTTGGCGGCGATTGGGATTGGGGAAAACTGAAAATGTGGCTGGTACCGCTCCTCGCCCTGCCGCAACTTACCCACTACGTCCTCGACGGCTTCATCTGGCGACGCGGCAGCCATCCGGATTTCCGTTTGATCTAACTTCTAAAGGGCTACATCCAACCTTACAAGATAGATGCGATGCCTTTCTGAAGAGTTAGACTGATCGTTTTGCGTTTGCGGTCGCGAACGATCACCAGGGTAACATCGCCCTCATTCTTGTCATTGATAGCGCGGATCAGGCCCAGTCCTCCCACAACGGCTACACCGTCCATTTCCACAATCACATCGCCGGCCTTGAGCCCCGCTCTCGAGGCGGGCGAGTCGTTGCGAACGGTGTTGATAAGTATTCCGCGATAGTCGACACCAAAATATTCGGCAAGCTGCTCACTCAGCGGCGTAACTCCGAGACCGATCTGAGGGATCGATCTTCCCTGGAATCGGGTCGCTACAAGGATCGTCTTCGGCCCAGCCTCTTCGTAAACCAGCCCTTCTTGCAAGAAGATATAGTCAAGAGCCGCGGCCGCCGTTACATTCTTCAGTTCGATAGAAGTCTTTCTGGGCCCTCGGAAGGATTCGATATCAAACAAAACATTAAGATCTAGATCCCGTGCCAGCTCTTTAATAAGGAACTGCAGGTCGACGCCGGCTGGAAAAGGTATATCACGCAGCTTTTTGGTTCCCGCTGCGCCCTCCGTCTTTGCAGCCTTGTTTGTGTCAGGCTTCTGGGCATCCGGAGCTTGCCCGGTCACGAAAACGAAAGATGAAGCAATGATAAGAATAGAAACGAGTGATCTAATTAGCATGAGAACCTCCATTTGGCTGCATTTCAATTTAGAAATCTAGATTAACCGCGCGACGGCATCTAGCGTACCATCTCTAATTGCGAAAATAGTACCGTACCTGATAATAAAAGGCGGCACATGGCCGCCTTACAAAGATCATTTCCAAATTAGATAATGCGTCCGGGAAACAACGCTCGCATCGGTGCCGGTGCGGTCATTGGGGCGAAAGGTGTCGCCGGAGTCGCCATACGCGCAGGTGCTGGCGGTGGGGTTGAGAAAGACCCGTTCTCGTCGCCGGTGCGGAAGAAGAATCCGCCGTCCTTGGACGCCTCGGGCGTGATCGAAACGGTTTGACGTTTTCCATCGCGAACAAACGTCACTGAAACGTCTCCTTCCTTCTTACTGTTGACAGCCCGGATAAGATCAAAGTCGCCCTTTGCGGCCTTACCATCGATCTCGACGATAATGTCGCCAGCCTTGAGACCTGCCTTTGCCGCAGGTGAATTCTCACGGACCTCATTAATCAAAACGCCGCTCTCCACGCCGAAGTGCTGTGCGAGCTGCTTGGTCAGCGGGCTCACGCCGACGCCGATCTGGCGGCCTTCACCCATACGCCATGAGAATGCTTCACCGTCGCCATTCGGCGCCATAAGAATTTGAGGCATATCGCCCTTCGGAAAATCCTTCAGTTGCGGAAAGTCCTTCATCTGCGGCAGGTCTCTGAGGCGTTCGAGGCCTTTCATGTCGGGCACTTCGAATTTACCCATCGGTGCAGGCATCGTAAATGCGAAATTACCGTCGCCGAACTTCGGCGTCGGACGCTTGCCGATGGTTGCAGTGATCTCCTGTTCGCTGCCGTTTCTGACGACGGTGAGTTTGACTTGATGATCGGGCGAAGTCTCACTGACGAGCCGGGTGAGTTTGCGGGTGCTGGCGATGTCTTCGCCATTGAAACGTAGGATCACATCGCCATCCTTGATACCGGCCGCAGCCGCAGGCGAGCCTTCAAGGACCTTATCGACAGCCACGCCGCGAACCTCACGCAGGCCGAACTTAGCGAAATTTTCTTTAGTAACCTCGACGCTCTGCACACCGAGATAGCCGCCATCGCCGTCAAACGCAAAAGCAAAAGTCTGTGGAGCCGCAGGTGCCTTTTCTTTCTTCGCCTCAGGTGTCTGCCCGATGACGAGCACGAACGAGGACGTAACGATCAGAATCGAACTTAAATATCTCAAGAGCATAAACTGCCTCCAAAAAATAGAATTACACGTCTTTATGACGCAGGTTGATACGTTCCGGTTACAGTTTTGGTTGCGATTTTGGACGCTACGGTTGCCTTGCGGCACTATCCTATTGCGAGTTTCTTGAGTCGTTCAGCCGCAGCCTCGAGCGTCTCGTCCTTTTTGCAGAAGCAGAATCTGACAAATTGCGAGCCGACCGCAGCGTCATTGTAGAATGAGGAACCGGGCACGACGGCGACGCCGATTTCACGGATAAGGTGCTTTGTGAACTCGACATCGTTTGCGAAACCAAAATCTGAGATGTCGCACATCACATAATACGCGCCTTCAGGGTAGTCGCATTTGAAACCGTTTTCTTGCAGGACAGGCACAATAAAGTCGCGTTTGCGTTGGTATTCGGTCTGTAATTCTTTGTAGTAGCTCGGCGGCAGACTCAGAGCAAATGCACCGGCGTGTTGAAGCGGATTTGCCGCACCGACGGTCAGAAAATCATGAACTTTACGTATCGCCGACGTAATGTCTGGCGGAGCGATCGCGTAGCCGACACGCCAGCCAGTGACGGAATAGGTTTTCGAGAGCGAATTGACGACGACTGTTCGTTCACGCATCCCGTCTATCGCGGCCATCGTGATGTGCGGAAGATCTACGTCGTAAATAATGTGTTCGTAGATCTCGTCGGTAAAGCACAGCGCGTCAAATTCTTTGCAAAGTGAAGCGATGAATTCGAGTTCGTCGCGCGCATAGACCTTTCCGGTCGGGTTGTTTGGGTTGCAGATGATGATCGCCTTGGTCCGCTCGTTGAATGCGGCTCGTAGTTCGTTGCGGTCAAAGACAAAGCTGCCTTCGCGTCGATACAGCGGCACACGCCGCGGCGTCGCATCGGACAGGATCGCGTCGGGCGAATAATTCTCATAAAACGGTTCGAAAACAACAACTTCATCACCCGGATCTACTGTCGCCAGCATCGACGCGATCATACCCTCGGTCGAGCCGCACGTGACCGTTATTTCTGTCTCAGGATCGATGTCGAGGCCGAGAAACCACTTGGTCTTAGCCGCGATCGCGTCGCGCAGACCTTTGACGCCCCACGTCGTCGCGTACTGATTGAAATCCGCATTGATCGCCTCGACCGCCTTTTGCTTGATCGCCTCAGGCGCGGCAAAATCGGGAAATCCCTGCCCGAGATTGACCGCCCCATACTTCAAAGCCTCGCGCGTCATCTCTCGGATGACCGATTCGGTAAACGACGAGGCCTTACGGGAAATACGCTCTCTAGAAGATTTAGCCGTCAGCATAATTGGTGTCTCTCGATATACGGAATATATCATATCGCCCGTATATTTCGAGCCGGGCAAAGGCGCGGGCACGTTCACCATCAAACCCCATAGAAAAGTTAGGTTGTTTAGCCCCGATATCTGCGTTAAACTTTAGAGCGCATAACGCAGTGAGGTATTTTTGCGATGAAATATAGGTTTTTATTCTTTTTAACGATTTCAGTAGTTCTCTTCACGATGGCCTCGGCCCAGCCGGCCGCTCAGGCAGTTTCACGTGGGTATCTTTTGAGTCCGGGCGACGAGCTTCTTGTAAAGGTCTTAGGTGAAGAGCAGTTTGGTTTCACGGCATCGGTCGATGAAAACGGTATGATCAGCGTGCCGTTTGCCGAAAAGCAGGTTATGGCTAAATGCAAATCTGAGAATGAGCTTCGTAGCGAAGTTTCAACCCTGCTCGGCAAATATCTGCGCAATCCTCAGATGAGTATGCAGATCACAAAGCGTACCGTGATCCCGGTGACAGTTTATGGCGAGGTTAATAGGCCGCAGGAATTTGATCTGCGTCGAAAAGCCACTCTGATCGAACTACTTGCAAATTCCGGTGGCGTCAAAGAAGATGCGGGCGGGAGCATACAGGTTTTCCGGCCGATCAAACCCGCATGCAGCACCGACGAATCGGCAAACTGGCGGTCTAATCCTGACAATCCTCTTGACGTGCCGTCTCGTACCTTCAGCCTCGCGAATATGGCGAAAGGCGGTGAAGATGTTAATCCGATAATTTATCCGGGTGACGTTATCATCGTCGATAAGGCCGTACCGGTTTACATCACGGGTGAAGTTCTCACCCCGGGCGGCGTTTACCTCAAGGAAGACGGCCTCACCCTAACACAGGCAATCGGAAAGATCGGTGGCTTTCGCCGTGAGGCAAAGACAAAGGACATTCGCATCCAGAGAAGGAAGCAGGGCTCGAACGACCTCGAATATATCTCGGTCAACTACGATCTGATAAAAGCAAAACAGCAGCCTGATGTCATACTTCAGCCCTATGATATCGTCGAGGTGGATGTGAAGAAAGACAGCATCGGTGTGTCCCTTTTCAAGTTTGCGATCGGGCTTGCCAAGCAAGGTGCTTCGGCGATGTCTACCGGTACCGGCTATCGCGTACTTTACTAGGTGTAGAGTTTGTCGATGACCTCGCGATATTTTTCGTCGAGGACGCGGCGTTTTACTTTTAATGTTGGTGTTAATTCGCCGTTCTCGACCGTTAATTCGTGTTCGAGAAGGGCGAATTTTTTTACCTTTTCAAATTGGGCGAGGTTTGGTGTCATTGCGTCGATCTGGCGTGCGAAAAGGTCGAGAATTCGGGGGTGTTTGCAGAACTCGGCCGGTGTGTGGATATCGAGTTCTTTTAATTTCGCGTAGCTTTCGAGCATTTCGAAATTTGGCACGATGAGAGCGGCAGGGAACTTGCGTTCGTTGCCGACGAGTACGGCCTGATTCACAAAACGCGATGCCCGCAGCAACTGTTCGATCGGCGACGGGGCAATGTATTTTCCGCCTGAGGTCTTAAAAAGCTCTTTCTTTCTATCTGTGATCTTGAGAAAACCATCCGAGTCCAGTTCCCCAATATCGCCCGTCCTAAACCAGCCGTCATCGGTAAAAGCATCTTTGGTCGCCTCTTCCTTGTGATAATAACCAAGCATCACGCCTGGCCCTGTCGTCTCGATCTCGCCGTCGGTCGCAATTCGAACTTTCACATTGCGTATCGGCTGTCCGACGGTGCCGACGCGAACGGCGGTCGGATTGTTTGACGAGATCACAGGCGAAGTCTCGGTCAGGCCGTAGCCCTGCATGATCGAGATTCCCGCTCCAGTAAATATCAGATAAATCTCGTCCGGCAGGGCCGCTCCGCCGGTGATGCAAAAACGCAGACGCCCGCCGAAAAATTCTCTGAGTTTTGCAAAAACGATCTTGTCGGCGATACCGTGTTTTGCGGTCAGAGACATCGATATCGGCTGCCTGGCCTCGGTGAGCATCGCATACTCTTTCGCCACATCTATCGCCCAGTCGAAGATCATTTCGTTGACCCTCCCCGACTGAGCGGACTTAAGTCTCGCCCGTTCAAAGACCTTTTCGAATATGCGCGGTACGCCGATAAAGATTGTCGGCCGCACCTCTTTCAGGTTATCCGGCACCTTATCTATCGATTCGGCATAATGCACGCGCATGCCGTAGCGAATGTAAACGTACATTCCCGTCCGCTCAAAAACATGCGAAAGCGGCAGCACCGAGAGCGAGGTGTCGATGCCAGTGAACGCATATTTTTCGCTGGCATCCACGACGTTGGAGATCAGATTTGCATGAGTGAGCATCACGCCCTTCGGCTCGCCGGTCGTACCGCTGGTGTAGATCAGAGTCGCTATGTCGCCTGTGTCGATCCCATGACGAAGCTCGGCTGAAAGCTCTGGTGACGACGTACGAAGTTCTGCGCCGGCGGTCTCAAGGTCGGCAAACGAGATGATCCGATCATCGACCGCATCGCCGTTAAAAAGAACAAAGCGTTCTAGCGATCCACAATCGGCGATCGCTGTTTTGACACGCTCGTATGTCTCTATATCCTGAAGAAAAAAGACCTTGGCCTCGGAATCGTCGATGATATATCGGACCGAGTCAGGTGCGAGCGTCGTATAGATCGGAACATCGATTACACCTGCAAACTGACAACCGGCGTCGGCCAGCGTCCATTCCGGTGAATTCGCCGCAAGGATCGCCGCGCGGTCGCCCTTTCTTAGGCCCAACGAATAAAGACCGAGAGCGATTTTCTCAGCGCGCTCGACCACAGCCCGTGACGAGACATGTCGCCATTCGCCATCCTTCTTGTAATTTAGTGCATCGGACAGGTCAAATTCGGCGGCGCTTCTGAGAAAAAGCTCGGGCAGCGTCGGTGGCTCGCTCGCGAGCGACGCAATCACGCCTGTTGAAGCGTTGTGGCTAACGTTGCTCTCGTACAGCTCATTCATCGTGCCATGATGCCTCCGAAAAAGATCTTGAGCACCTCACCCGCCATCGGAGCGAGCGGGTATGATTTCGGGGATAAAACCCAATTGGTGACCATCTCGTCGAGCGAGCCGTAAAGTATCTTCGCAGCAACGATTGGCTTGATATCGCTCCGGAAGTCACCAGATGCTTGTCCATCCTCGATCGCCTGGCGAATGATATCAAGATACTCGTGAAATCCGGCCGCCGAAAACTCCTGCATGTGCTTGGTGGAGCCGCGAAGCTCCACCTGAAAAACGATCGCCATCTCACGGTCGGCACCTAGCTTTTCGAGATGCAGCTCCGCCATCCGCCGCAAACGTTCTGCCGGAGCCGCGATATCAGCTAGCTCTCGTTTGCCCTCATCGATAAACTCGGCCATCGCCCGATCAAAGATCGAATGCAGTATCTCGTCCTTGCTCTTGAAATACAGGTAAACCGTGCCATCCGCGATCCCCGCCTCGCCAGCAATGTCCGACACTTTCGAATTAAAATAACCATTGCGCGCAAAGACCTTTGTCCCCGCACGCAAGATCGCCTCGCGTTTGTCCGTAACAACCGCTCTCGCAGAAGAGCCATTTCGCAGCGCTTTAGCCATACTGAATGAATACTCATTCAGTATGCCGCAACATTAGAGTTCGCGCAAGAGAAATTGGAGCGTAACGAAAAATTGAAGGAGTAAAAGTGGCGGAGAGGACAGGACTCGAACCTGCAAGCGCTTACGCGCGGTAGTTTTCAAGACTACTGCCTTACCAATTAGGCTACCTCTCCGCACGTGTGGCGAATTCAAAATATACCCGATGACCGAGTTATGGGCAACTAAAGAATTGCCGTTAATCAGTCACTTTTGCCGGAAACTGCTTCTTCAACTCACTCTTAACCGCCTCAATACCCTTGATTCCCTGAGCCTTTGCGACGACCTTACCTTCGCGGTCTAGGACGTAGTGCATAGGAAAAGGAATGTATATATTGCCGTCCTTATCGGGCGTGCCGAATTGGCTGAGGATGATAATGGACGAATCAGGCAGGATCTGATATTTGAACGGATTTTTCACCAGGAACTTGAGCAGCTCGTCCTTTCGGCTCGCGGCAGGTGCTAGGAATACAACGTCTTTGTTCGTCTTGTACGCTTCGACGAGCTGATTGAGCATCTTGATCTCGGCTATGCAATTGGGGCAGTTGATGAACCAGAGATTGAGCACAACGATTTTGCCGCGAAGCTCACGCGTATCGACCTTACTGCCGTCCATCGCAGAAGTGACGAATTCCGGCTGCACTGTTTGAGCGTTGATCGAGAAAGAAAAGAGTGAAAGAGCGACGAGCAGTAGAAAGCGTTTCATTCACTCTTTCTAATGCGAAAGCGGATCGATGTCAAGCAGCTATTTCGCCGCAAGGCGTTCGATCACGGCATTCATGCTAGCCGTACGGTCAAAACCGCTTGAGCGGAATTGGATCGTGCCTGTTTTGTCGATAACAAAGAATGATGGAAAGCCCATGTCGATACGATCGTCGGCAGTTCGGTCGGCGTATTGGAGAACGACGCCAAAGCTGTTTGGCAGGATTGTCGGGGCGAGCTGATTTTTCTTCAGATACGCCTCGACCTTGGCTTCGTTTTCCATCGTGAGTGCGAGAAAGACAACATTCCTGTTCTCATAGCTCTTGACCATCTGATTGACCCTGGGAAATTCGTGACGGCAGATCTCGCATTTGGTGGACCAGAAAGTCAGTACGACGACCTTTCCGCGAAGCTCGCTGAGATCATTGCACGTGCCGTCCATCGCGTTTCCGGAGAAGGTGGGTGCGGGCGACCCGACGCTGAGACTCGTCTGGGCCGGGGTAAAGGTGAGTGATGTGAGTAGGAAAGCGATGGCGGCGAGGGTTTTCATAAGGATAGCGAGTGTTAAAAAACTTTCAACACTTATATAATAGCAAATTCCTAAACGCCGCTTGCTTTCAGAAAGTCAGAACCATCTGCGGTAGCGGGTGGTTAAACTCGGCGGACAACGAAAGGTACTTGTTAAACTCCAACAACTCTGTTTCAGCGTTCAACCACCCGCTACCGCAGGTGGTTCTGACTGTAGCGTGCTAGAATTTTCCGCATGCTGCTCGAATCGATTGAAGTAATAAATTTTCGCAATCTGCAGGGCCGGATCGAATTCCAGCCCGGCCTGACCGTGTTCTCGGGTGAGAACGGGCAGGGCAAGACCAATTGGCTTGAGGCTATCGGTGTGTTGGCGGCAACGCGTTCTTTTCGAACAGGGAAATTACAGGAAGCGGTCAATTTTGACGAGCAAACGGCATCTATACGCGGTAATGTCCGCGAATCGCCTGAGATCGTACGTGAATTGCAGGTAATTATCACCGGAAATACGAAGACACTTGCGATCAACGGCAAGAAAGAGGCCGTACAGAAATACTTAGGGCAGCTTTATGCGGTCGTGTTCAACTCCGATGAGCTTGAGATCGTTCGTGGTACGCCCGAGGCCAGAAGGCGGTTTCTCGATGCCGGCATCGTCGGGCTACATCCGCCGTTTGTACAGGTCTTCACCGACTACAATCGGGTTATCAAACAAAAGAATTCCTTGCTCCAGTCGATGGCGGAGCAAAGCCTTTCGATCGAGGCGATGGCCGAGCGGTTGCAGCCGTGGAATCAGCAGCTTGTCGCGCTTGCGGCCAAGATACACAAGGCACGCGTAAGATTTGTCGAACGCATCAACGGCGTTCTTGAGAAAAAGCTCTTCGGCCGCGAGGAGTTGTCGGTGCGATATCTCTCATCGCTCGCGGAAAAAGGGGATCTGAGCGATTACGAAAACCTGATCACCGAACGGCTCAATCTGCGCGTTCAGGCCGAGGTCGTCTCCGGCCACGCTCTGATCGGCACGCATCGCGACGATATGGAGCTAAAATTCGACGGCCACGATATCCGCAAATACGGGTCATCCGGCCAGCAGCGAAGCGCACTTCTTCTGCTCCAGCTCGCAAATATCGGCGTTTATCACGCCACCCGCGGCGAGTATCCACTCTTCCTCATCGACGACATCGATGCCGAGCTAGACTACAACCGTATCGGTAAACTCCTCGCCTTTTTGGACGGCAAAACACAGACATTTGTGACCACCTCAAAGGAAAGTTTTGTCGAAAAATTTGGCTCTACTGCAAAGGCTTTCCGCATCGAAGGCGGCAAGGCCGAAATTCAATAAAATAAAGCTACTTATTGTGTTTTGTGACTGTCGAAAAGCCGCTAAAAATGCTAAAATTACCTTTTGAGATTCGCTCATTTTTCGCAACTGCTTTACGTGCGAATTCAGGCAATAATTTGTTCGTTCGAAAGATCTAAGGAATACACAGTTTTCACGAAGAGGATTTAATAAATTGGCTAAAGCAAAGACAGAGTACGGTGCTGATCAGATCACAGTTTTAGAGGGCCGAGATGCGGTGCGTAAGCGGCCGGCGATGTATATCGGTTCGACGAGTGAGATCGGGCTGCATCATTTGGTTTATGAGGTAGTAGATAATTCGGTTGACGAGGCTCTCGCAGGGTATTGCGACACGATCGAGGTCGCGATCCATATGGATAATTCGGTCACGGTGATCGATAACGGCCGCGGCATCCCGACCGACATGCATAAGCAGGAAGGTCGCTCGGCGGCAGAGGTCGTGATGACAATCCTGCACGCGGGCGGTAAGTTCGACACAAATTCGTACAAGGTTTCCGGTGGTTTGCACGGCGTCGGCGTCTCTTGCGTAAATTTTTTGAGCGAATACCTGCGGCTCGAGATCTGGCGTGACGGCGCGACGCATGAGATGGAATTTGAAGCAGGAATACCGGTCGCACCTCTCAAGCAGACCGGCACGACCTCAAAACGCGGCACAAAGATCACGTTTCGCCCCGACTCGAGTATTTTTGAGACGACTGTTTACAGTTTCGAAAAGCTGTCGGAGCGGCTTCGTGAAAAGGCTTTCCTTAACAAAGGCATCAGAATAAATATCAGGGACGAGCGAGAAGATCCCGAGAAGGCGCATGATTTCTACTATAAAGGCGGAATCGCAGAATTTGTAAGCCATTTAAACAAAAATAAAAGCCCGCTACACGATGAACCCCTTTATTTTGAACAGATAGCTGACGACCTCTCGATCGAGGTGTCGATGCAGTATAACGACTCATATGATGAAAAAATATTTTCGTTTGCGAATAATATTAATACGGTAGACGGAGGAACTCACCTCTCCGGCTTCCGCGGGGCTATCACCCGTACCATCAATAATTACGCTGAAACCTCGGGCCTGACCAAGAATGCGAAGGTCACACTGACTGGCGACGATGTTCGCGAAGGTCTGGTCGCGGTGATCAGTGTTAAGATACCGCAGCCGCAGTTTGAGGGGCAGACGAAAGGTAAATTGAATTCCCCGGTTAAAGGCCCGGTCGAGTCCTTCCTTAACGAAAAGCTTGGTGAATTTTTCGAGCAAAATCCCGCAGTTGCGAAGAAGATCGTCGGCAAAGCAGTCGATGCGGCACGTGCTCGTGATGCTGCGAGAAAGGCTAGAGAGATCGTTAGAAAGAGTGCTCTCGGATCATCAACATTGCCAGGCAAACTAGCCGATTGCCAGGAAAAAGATCCCGCACTCTCCGAGATCTACATCGTCGAGGGAGACTCGGCAGGAGGCTCGGCGAAGCAGGGCCGCGATCGTAAGAATCAGGCCGTTTTGCCGCTCAAAGGTAAGATCTTGAACGTCGAGAAAGCTCGTTTCGACAAGATGCTCGGCCACGGCGAGATCAAGGCGCTGATCACGGCGCTCGGCACCGGCATCGGCCACGAAGATTTTGACGTGACCAAGCTCCGTTACCACAAGATCTGCCTGATGACCGACGCCGACGTTGACGGATCGCACATCCGCACGCTGCTGCTGACCTTCTTTTACCGCCAGATGCCGGCGCTGCTCGAGGGCGGCTTCATCTACATCGCGCAGCCGCCGCTTTACAAAGTGAAGCGCGGGAAAAAAGAAGAATATATTAAAGACGAAAAGGGCATGTTTCGCTATCTGATGCGGATGGCGACGAATGATGTTCAGATCACATCGGAAGAAAGAACTGTCGAGGGACGCGAGCTTTCAAAGGCTCTCGAACAGACGACCGAACTAAAGAAATACTCGGAAAAACTCGCCCGCCGCGTCAATAACGACGCGCGTCTGGTCGCGCTGATACTCGACGCTTTGGCCGGTAAAGAAGGCATTCTGTCAAAGACCAGCATGAGGCTGAGGAAGATATTTGGCGAGCAGGAACTCATGGCCGAGATCGAGGGCAAGCTCGCCGCCGCCGGTTACAATACCGAGCTTTCGAGCGATACCGAACACGGCCTGTGGGAGATCGACGTCGCGTATTCTAATGGCGCCCGGGCCAAAGTCGACTGGAATCTTGCGAGCTATGTCGAATTTCAGAAGGCCGTCGAGCTCAAACGCGATCTCGATATGGACTTCGCCGCACCCTTCGTAATCGGCGATAATGGCAAGAGCGAGACCATAGCGTCCCGCGAAGCCCTGCTCGAGCGAGTCATGGCCATGGCCAAAAAAGACCTCTACATCCAGCGTTACAAGGGTCTCGGCGAGATGAACCCCGAGCAGCTCTGGGAAACTACCATGGACCCCGAAAAACGTACCATGCTCCAGGTCCGCGTCGAAGACGCGATCGAGACCGACAACATCTTCACCGTTTTAATGGGTGACCAGGTCGAACCGCGTCGCAAATTTATCGAGGACAATGCGCTCGATGTGAAGAATCTGGACGTTTGATCAGTAGTCAGTAGTCAGTAGACGGAGGGGAGCGATTCTCTCCGTTTTTTCGTATGACCAAATGCATTTCGTATGACCCAGACCTGTTTTGTATGACCCAGTGGCAGTTTTTATGACCGTTTTTTCGCGAATTCGTCCAAAAACGCCAACGACACGGATCACAACAACAACGCCCGCAACAACGCCAACATTCTGGCGACGCATCGAAACGCATCTTCACCGCGTAGCGGTGCTGTGATTGTAGCCGTGGGTTTCAACCCCATTCGCGCCAACTTAAGGGAAAAAGAATGGAAAAGAGATGACATAATGAAGGTGCAAAAAACAATCCTGTAAAGGAGTGAAAAACTTCAAAATGGCATCTCTATTAATAGGAAATAGCACTTTTTCGAGAGTTGT
>JANPDK010000045.1:0-5843 GCA_031431415.1 Acidobacteriota bacterium
CGGCGGCACGGCAAACGATAATGTCGGCGGCGGGACAAACGGTCAACTCGGCTTCAATGGCTCAGTCAAGGCATTGACCAACGGCAATTATGTTGTCGGTAGTCCGGATTGGGATAACCCATCGCCCGTTATTTCGAATGACGGAGCGGCAACGTGGAGCAACGGCGTGAGCGGCACAGTCGGCTTGGTATCAGCATCAAATTCACTCGTCGGCGGCACGGCAAACGATAATGTCGGCGGCGGGACAAACGGTCAACTCGGCTTCAATGGCTCAGTCAAGGCATTGACCAACGGCAATTATGTTGTCGGCAGTCCGACTTGGGATAACCCGTCGCCGGTGATTGTTGATGCTTCCGCTTTTACCTTCGGCAACGGCGCAAGCGGCACGAATGGATTAATTACTTCCGCCAACAGCGTCGTCGGCACAGCCTTAAACGGCACGAATACGTCTTCTTTCGATGCCACGCGCAACCGCCTGTTTGTCGGGCGCGCAGTCAGCAATATTGTCACGATCCTGGACGACGGCGGATTTGAGGGTGATGTGGCACCCCGAAACAACGGTGACGGCGTTGTGTTGGCGCCTGACGTGATACAGATGCGCCGGTTTGCGACCGGGCTCGATACACCAAACCCTGCCTTTAATGAGCAGCAACGTGCCGATTGCTCGCCTCGCACGACCTTTGGCGATGGCGTTATCAATTCGGGCGATGTTATCCAGACCAGGCGTTACGCGACCGGGCTCGATCCACTTACGGATGCAGGCGGCTCGACGTCGCCGATCCCCGAAAACCCCCTGATCGATGCTTTGTCCGAATATACAACCAACCGTGAGGTGCGTATCGGACGAGTGGATTCGCTCGAAGGCTCGGTCGTTTACGTGCCGATTGAGATGGAGCTAAACGGCGACGAGGCGGCGGTGAGTTTTACGTTGGAATACGACGCCACGAGGATTTCGAATCCGCGAGTTGAGCTAGGCGATGCGGTCGGGGATGACGCGGTTCTTACCGTCAACTTGAACGAAAAGGGACGGATCGCCGTTTTGGTTGACTCGGGGACGGCATTGTTGACTTCGAAGGGCGCGGCGAGGATCGTGGTCGTGACGTTTGATATCGTCGCCGACGGACACGGTTGCGGGGCGTTTTCGTTTGGAGATTCGGTCGCGGCGAGGAGTGTTTCGGATGTCAACGGGGACCCGCTGGCGGTGCGTTGGATCCGGCTTTAGCCGACTTCCTCAAAGGGCACATAGCCACGCTCTTTAAGGCGTGGAATTGATCTGCCCAAATGCTTGTTAGGGCGTTTCGTGTACGATGCCACGGACAAACACGAAGACGCAGACTACGTCGAGATAGATATCTTCGTAGGCGACAACGAGTAGGTATCGGAAGATTCTAAACTATCCGAGGCTCGCGGGTGATCGCGGGCCTTTTACTGATAGGTTTCTCTAGCCGCTAGCAAAGCCCCGGCGAAATCCGCAAACAAGGACCTAGGACTGAGGGTGTCAGTCGGAGATGAATACGTTCCGGCACGGCCGCCTTCGTCTCGGCTTGATAGCAATAAGCTTGCGGAAGAATACCACTTTTCAGCTACGAGGCGTTCAACTAATAGTTGGTATCGTTTTGCATAAGACGAACCGATGAATTCTGGAAAGATTTTGAAGTGAGACTCATCAACGCGCACAGGAGAAGTCGAGCCAGGACAATCTTCGAGAAGCATAAGATATCCAAGAAAGGGTGGCTTACTGTCCGCAAGTTCAAAAAGTTCGTTACGGTTCGAGGAGCGAAAGCCACTTTCTCGATGTGCCGTCCAGAAGTCCACAGCTGAGCCAATGGATTCTTCCGATCGATTGTTAAAGTTATTTCCAAACGATGGACCAACTTGCGATTTCAATTCAAATGCGGCAACCAGATGGCGTTTATAAACTACGAGAGCATCCCACATCTTCGTAGGGCGAAAATATCCCGGGATCGTCAACTTAGCTTTTCCAGTGACAATGATGTTCTCGCTCTGGATGTTGGAGAAAAGAGCTACGTCGCGTATAAGCTCGGAGAATCCGTCGAGGTTTTTGCCACCTATTACGGATCCACGCCCACCTTCTTGGGTTGTGTTAGACGAACTAAGCCTTCCGGTCCAAAACTGCTGGACTGCATGACCAATTCTTGACTCAAAATCAGGCGGTAGCAGTTTGCTCATGTGGTATCTTTGCAAAATTCAGATAAATTATTTCGCGATCAAACATGCCGAAAGCTTTTTCCATCCGGGCTTTTGATTGCAGGGCATAATCTTCGTCGATTTCGATACCTATCGAATTGCGTCCAACTTTTGCTGACGCAAGCATGGTTGTACCGGAACCGAGAAAGGGATCAAGGACAGTGTCGTCTACGAAACTAAACATTCTAACTAACCGGTTCGCAAGTTTCTCCGGAAATGGAGCTGGGTGTCCTTTTGTAGTTGACGCCCCAGTTAGAGTCCAAATCTGTTGATACCATTCATTAAACTCAGCTTCAGAAATTATCGACAACCGACGCTGTTCAGGAGTTGGCGTTCTGTAACCTCCAGACTTGCGGAGCATTAGAATGTATTCTACATCATGTTTAATGACGCCGTTCGGCTCGTATGGCTTACCAAGAAACTTCGAATTCCCTTTGACCTCAAAACTGGCATTCGAGATTTTGTGCCAAAAAATCGGGGCCAAATTGTCGAAACCTATTTTTTCACATCGCACCTGTATATCGGCGTGAAGCGGAACGACTTTGTGAATTCCATTACGTTTCCGCGAAAGCATTACGTCGCCAACAACGACAATCATTCGACCGCCAACAACCAATTTGTCAAAACATTCGCGCCAAACGTCATCCAGCTTGTCGAGGAAAAGCTCATAGTCATCGATATGGCCAAGCTGCTCCTCGTGGTCGTTATACTCTTTTAGATTCCAATAAGGAGGCGATGTAAGGACTAGATGAACAGAATTAGGCGGAATCACTGCTAGGTCTTGGGAGTCGCCAACTAGAATAGAGTGGAGCGTCTTTCGTTCGCCAACCTCCCGCTTGATCCTTTCAAGCTCCTTTTCGTCCTTTGCGAGCTTGGGGATCAACTTGTCGAGTTCAGGAGATGAATAAATTGGCATTTAGGCATTATAACGGTAATCTTGGTTTTCTTCATCTTCAACCGGGGTCTCAGCTCCAGCGGACCAGGACGGCGAAGCGAATGCAGAGCGATGTTCAAGGTGGTTCGCCAACGGCGACGAGAGGCGACTCGTGGAGCCGTTAGCCGCCTGTTGCCGAGCGGTTCTGCGATCGGGCGAGTTTGGTGTCTATCGGGGTATTGGGCGAGACGAGAAAATTCAGAATGCAAATTAATGGAGTTCTTGGTAGACGAAACGTGTCACAGCCAGACGATCGAGATATCGTTCTCGACTTGTTTGAATTCCTGATCGCCGGTGAGTAGAGCGGCTTTGTGATGTTTCGCGAGGGCGGCGGCGTGGCAGTTGGCGTAGGAGATGCCGCGCTTTACTTTGTAGCTGGCGGCGATCTCGGAAAGCGGCCAGTCGGCGTCGATGAATTCGATCCCGATGGAGCGAAGCTCGTTTATCGCATCGTCAGCATCACGCGCGGAGTGCCGCCGTGCCATGGCGTACCAAACCTCGCCTATATTTATGACACTCATCAACAAGCGATCACGGCGATCGCGGGCATCAGCGATAAGGTTAGCGATCTTTTCGGCTGCCGGCTCGTCCTCAAAATATGCCATGATCGCCCACGAATCGAGTACTAGTATCTTACGGTGATTCATTTCTTGCCGATGTTTTCGAACTTTTTGTCCTCCCGCTCGCGGTCGCGTGCTCGCGACGCCTCGAGTTCCTTGACGAGTCCGGATCCCTTGAATTTTCCGCGAAGACTATGAATATACTCGCGTGTGATCGGTGTCAGGATGATCTGGGCTTTTCTCTCGTCAACCTCTACCTGAATGCGTGTTCCAGTCTTTATGCCAAGCTTTCGCCGGACCGACGAAGGAATCACGACCTGTCCTTTAGTTGTAGCTGTTGTTTCCATACTTACCACCTGTCAAGTAATGTAGCATAGCTGTAGAATGTACGTCAAAACAGCTATGGCTTACTTTTTGGCTTTATTCTCCGCATATTTGCGGAGAATAAGGCCGATAATCTCCGCAAACATGTGAGATTACGGATCTCAATACGTCGATTCATCCCGCTTCTTTACCTCGACGACGAAGACGAAAAGCTCTTTGTCGCGGATCTGATAGATTATGCGGTAATTGCCGACCCGGTAGCGGAAGTATTCGTTGTAATATTCGAGTTTTTTATAGCCGTGCGGACGTGGGTCGTCTGCGAGAGAGAATATCGCGTTCAGGACTCTTAGCTGGTCGCGTTTGGGAAGTTTGGAGATCTGTTTGTCGGCCTCCTTTGAGATCTCGACGTGGTAAGTCATAGCCCGTAGCGTTTGCGGAGATCGTCCACGGTGTAGCTGACACCGGTGCGGCGATAGTTGGCAACGACCCGATCTGCCGATTTTCCGTCCTCGATGTCCTGGAGTTGCTGCGGCGTAAGTTTTTCCGGTCCTTTTTTTAGACGAACAGCCGAGGAGTCCAGCTTCTCAAGCAAGGAATCTGCGGCGTCCGAATCGACAAGAGCATAGTGCCGTTTTTTTTTGGTCGGGATATCAATAACTATTTGACCCATACCCGTGTATTTGAACAGAAGCGCGTTGAAAAATCAACGCATTTCACGCTTGGTCGAGATCGAGCACCAGCATCGGGTGGCCGTTTAGGTGTAGGGTCGGGCAATGTTTGTAGATGAGCGTTTGGGTTATTTTTATGTTGAATTGTTTTAGCAGGCGAGCGGCGCGGACGATGCGCATTTGTTGGTCGCGGCCGTAGCGGCGGACGGGGAAGAAGTTGCGATCCAGCGGCACGGGAAATTTTACGCCGATGCGGCGTGTGGTCGCATCAAACAGCAACGTCACCGTCGCCGGTTGTCCGATCCGGCGAAAGGCCTCGGCGTTCATAGCGATCTCGCCGCGTTTGTTAATGCTGACATAAACGCGCTCCCCACCCCGCGGTCGCCGCCTTGGTTTGATCGCAATTGTCCAGTCATGGGTCAGTTGTCGGTTTTCAGTTGTCGGTTGTCGGTTTCTATCCACTGTTCACTCTTCGTTGCTCACTATTCACTGTTCACTTTTCACTTTCTCTTCTTCCGTCCCGGTCGAGCGACGCAGATCGTTTCGCCTAGGTTTAGGAGGAGCGATTCTCCGTCGACCTCCGGTGCGATGAACTTGACCGTTGATTCGACCGAGATGCCGAAGTGGCGGCAGAACGGGGCGGCGCTGATGCGGTAGCCGACGGGGCCATTTGCCATGACCGGAAACGAATCGTTAAAGCTGCCGGGCGACCGCTCGACGCCGATGCAATCGCGGCGGCGGCTGTAATATAGCCGTACCGACGCGGGCTGGCCCAACTGTTCGTAAACCTTCCGATTGATGACAAGATTCCGCGTCGGACTCAATGTGACATACAAGCGATCCTGCCGAGCCTCATTCGGCCCGCCAATAAATCTCTCAAAGTCTCTCTCCATACTGTTGCATAAATAGCACAGTATTGCACAGATGTCAAGCAGATAGTTGTCAGTTGTCAGTGACAGTTTTAGAACCCGGTCGCGTAGCGACAGCTGATTGTAGCCGTGGGTTTCAACCCCATTCGCGCCAACTTAAGCGTTTAGTGGATCTTGAGATACAGATTCAAGAAACACGGATATGGATTCTCGTAAGCGGCGTCTTTTTCTTGAGCGTTCTTTTAGCATCTTTAGGGCATCCGGCATGATCACGTCGAGT
>JANPDK010000046.1:0-13656 GCA_031431415.1 Acidobacteriota bacterium
GACCTTGCCGGTCAGGTACTGCCAGACAGTACACCTCTGACCAGAGGCAAGTTTGAGCCGACCAACTGGCAGACGACGATCAACGACTTCCCGGCACCTGCACCGGCAGGGCCGTATGCCCAACCGGGCAGCACGGTGGGCGGTACGATCGCACAGACGCTGTTTGGTAACTTCGGACAGCTCGACGGTAATGGACTGTGGAGCCTGTACATCCGCGACGACAACGGAGGCAATGCCCCGCAGGCCGTTAACGGACAGGTACAGGGCGGATGGGGCCTCGAACTCCTCGCAGCAACGGCTGCGGGCGTCGAAGTCTCAGGCCGTGTCACCACACCTGACGGACGTGGACTAAGAAACGCTGTCGTTTCGATGGTCGACAGCCAGGGCGTAGTCAGAACGGCAACGACAAGTAGCTTCGGCTACTACTCGTTCGACTCAGTAGAGGCTGGATCGAGCATCGTCATGAGTGTCCAGTCACGACGTTACCGCTTCGCCCCACGCATCATCCAGGTCGTCGACACCCTAACCGACGTCGACTTCCAGGGCCAGGAATAACGGCCCAAGGTCGATGGTCAACAAACGACCATCGACCAACAACCCTAACCAGAAAGGCGGCTTAAAAGAGCCGCTTTTTTGTGCAAATCGGTTGGTTTTCTTCCTGATGCATTTTTTTTCACTCTGCGCAAAGAAATTTGCTGTGATTACGGTAGAAAAATGCTATGAAATAAGTGTATGCTGTTAGGTTAGACGTTTTGGGCGACGGTGTCCTCTTTAGCTATCCCATCTTGAGTATTTGGGGATCGAAAAATCAACCCGTTAAACACGATCTCTATATTATTATTCCTATTTAGAAGAGTTACTTAGAATGGCATTTAAGTCTTTATTTAGTTTGTTTTCAAGCGATCTGGCGATCGATTTGGGCACGGCGAATACGCTGGTTTATGCAAAGGGTCGTGGGATCGTCGTATCGGAACCATCTATCGTTGCAATTAATAAGGTTACCAACCAGGTTGAGGCCGTCGGCCGCGACGCCAAAGAGATGCTCGGCCGCACGCCCGGCAACATCGTCGCCATTCGCCCGATGAAGGACGGCGTTATCGCAAATTTCGAAGTCACGGAAAAGATGCTCCAGCATTTTATCCGCAAGGCCCACAACGGTAAATCGTGGGTTCGCCCGCGTGTCGTCATTGGCATCCCATCCGAGATCACGCAGGTCGAACGCCGAGCGGTCGAAGATTCGGCTTATCGTGCAAAGGCGTCTGAGGTTTATTTGGTTGAGGAAGCGATGGCCGCTGCGATCGGAGCCGGACTTCCGATCACCGAGCCGCATGGCAATATGATCGTTGATATCGGCGGCGGAACGACGGACATAGCGGTCATTTCATTGTCGGGAATCGTTTACTCTCGAGCGGTGCGCGTCGCCGGAAATGAGATGGACGAAGCCATCACCCAGTACATAAAACGCAAATATAACCTTCTCATTGGCGAGCGCACCGCTGAGGCGATCAAGATCGCCCTCGGCAGTGCGTTTCCGCTCGAAGAGCCGCTCTCTATGGACGTTCGCGGCCGCAACCTTATCGAGGGAATTCCCAAGACCATCACCATGACCGACGAAGAGATCCGCGAAGCACTGTCGGATGCAATCTCGACGATCATCAACGCCGTTCGGGTCGCGCTCGAACGCACGCCGCCCGAACTCTCGGCCGACATCATCGAACGCGGCATCGTCCTCACCGGCGGCGGCGCACTGCTTAAAAATCTCGACAAACGCCTTATGATCGAGACCGGCCTGCCGGTCGTGATCGCTGACGATCCGCTCTCATCCGTCGTACTCGGAACGGGCAAGATGCTTTCAGATTTTGAACTTCTAAAGCGCGTTAAATGGGATAATTCATTGATGACAGGAAACTAGGCAATTACGAATTCCAAATTACGAATTACGAATTGCAAATCATATTTCAATGTCGGAATTCGTAATTGATAATTCGTAATTCGTAATTGTACAGATGGTTGAGCGTAGTCAAACGGAAGTCTGGCGATTGGCCCCGTGGCTGATGATTGCTTTGCTTTTGGCTAATTTTGTCCTGATGGCGTTTGAAGCCCGCGAGATCACGACGGGCCAGCGGGTTATCCGTGCGTGGACGCAGACGGCGGCGGACTTTGTACAGTCACCCGTAACGACAGTGACGTCGGGCATCGCCAATTATTTCGAATCGATCTCCAATCTTCGCTCGGCACAGGGAGACAACGACATCCTGAAGCAACGCGTTCAAGAGCTTGAGGTCGAGCTAAAGCAAAAGCAAGACCTTTCGTCTGAGAATACGCGGCTTAAATCGCTACTCGACCTCAAAGAACAAAGCAAATACAAAGTCCTGACGGCCCGCATTATCGGGCGCGATCCGTCGATCTGGTTTGACTCGTCCATCGTTAATCGCGGCACCCTCGACGGAGTCAAGGTCAATATGCCAGTCGTGGATGATGGCGGCCTGATCGGCCGCGTGACGGCGACCAGTCCATTGACATGCCAGGTCGGTCTGGTGACGCAAAATAAGTCTGGTCTCGGGGGCGTGATCGGGCAGATCGGCGAATCAAACGCCCTTGGCGTCGTCAGTGGAACAGGTAAAAGTGATCTGCTTGAAATGCGATATGTGCCCGGGATCATCGATGTGCAGGTCGGGCAGACGGTATTTACCAGCGGCCAGGACGGCATCTATCCGGCAGGGCTAAAAGTCGGTGATATCGTGAACGTGATCTCTGGTTCGGCCACGACACCGCACGTCATCCAGATCCGTCCCGTTTCGCGCTTGAATTCGATGCAGGAAGTCAGCATTCTTCTATATGAGCCGCCTGAGAGAATACCGTTCGATCAAAAGCTCCCAAACGCTACGCGCGAGGCCCAAAAGTAATGGAAGGCGTACGGCTGACAATCTCTCTGATCGTCGCGATCCTGCTCCAGTGGACGCTGCGCAATGTCGCGGAGCCGCTGGCATATATTGATCTGCCGCTTATCATCATTGTTTATGCCGCACTACAACGCAATTCGATCCGCGCGTTGTTGTTCGGCACGATCTCGGGCTTAGCTATCGACGCCTTGAGCGGTGGTTTGCTCGGGGCCAATGGATTCTCCAAAACCCTTATCGCATATATAGTTTCCGAGATCGCACGTCGGGTTTACATGGACAACCTTCTGCTCCGAATCCCCGTCATAGCAGGCGCGTGTTTGCTCGATGACCTTATATATGTTGGATTGCACCGTCTGTTTGGCCAGCCGACAGCTGGTGATCTGGTGACGACGATGGCGTACTCATTGATCGGAACGACGATCGTGGGAACGCTTGTTTACCTGATGATGCAGAACTTCGCAAGCGAAAAAGGCCCTCGGCGAAAGCGCGAGATGTTTGCCCCGCGACGACAGACGCGGCGGCGTAACCCTATACGACTCAATAAATAACTCATGAAGATCGGCGATCACGTACAAAACCTCGGAGCCCGCGTCGGCACAATACAGGTGTTGGCGTTTGTCCTGCTGACGCTACTCGGCGTACGGCTTTATTTTCTGCAGATCGTAAAGGGCGACTATTACAGCGAACGCGCGGAGAGCCAACGTGTTCGGTTCATCCCGATCCCGGCGCCACGTGGTGCAGTCTTTGACCGGTACGGAAGATTGCTGGTCGATTCGCGGCCGACTTATAACGTCGTTCTGTCGAACGAACCGCTAAAGAAGATCAAGGTCGCCGATCGCGTAGATGATTATTCTAAAGGGCTAAATCTCGACCGCCAGTTTGTCATCGAACGGCTCAATCTGATCAAACAGCAGAACGAATTTGAGGCGATGGTGCTAAAGGAAAATGTCGATATGCGCGACATAACGTGGGTCGAATCGCATTCGCTCGAGTTTCCAGAGCTTCGCGTCGAGTTACAACCGCAACGGTTTTATCCATTGGGCACAACGCTCGCGCATGCGCTCGGTTACGTCGGCGAGATCAGCCCGAAGCAACTCGAAGACCCGGAATACCAGGAGAAAGGCTTTCGTGCCGGTGACATCATCGGGAAAGGTGGTATTGAACAGTATTATGACGAATACCTTCGCGGCCGTCCCGGTTATCGGAAAGTACTTGTGGACAGCCGCGGCCGCGTACAGAGCGAGCTTGAGGTCGTCAAGCCGCAATCGGGACAAGATCTAATAACATCGATAGATCTCGATCTCCAGCTTGAGGCGGAAAAGAGATTGGCCGATTCGCCGACGAAACGAGGCACAATTATCGCTACCGACCCGAACAACGGTGAGGTGCTTGTGATGGCGTCGGCTCCGTCTTTCGATCCGAATGTATTCATTCGCGGGAGTTCGAATCCCGAAGGAAGACGGGCGATCGCGGGATATATTTTGGACGAGAAACGTCCGCTCCTTAACCGTGCGATCCAGGGACGATATCCGCCGGGCTCGACGTGGAAATTACCTGAGTCGGTTGCCGGATTGCAGCAAGGTGCGATCACCGTCGAGCATTCGAATCTTGCTTGCGGTGGCGGCATCACGATCGGAAACAAATTCACGCGGTGTATGGGCAGCCACGGTTCACCGCCGTTGAGCTACGCGATCACGAAGTCGTGCGACGGTTATTATTATCGACTCGCGCTCAAGATGAAGATCGAGGGTGTGATCCAGATGGTCGAGACATTTGGCTATGACAAACGTTCGGGGATCGATCTGCCAAATGAAAAAGTTCCCCAGACACCAAAATCGCACATGGCGGGTGTCATTAAGAACGAGGGCAAATGGAGCGATATTCGCACCGTTTACTCCGGCATCGGTCAGGACACCGTGGTTGTTACACCGATCTCGATGCTGCGTGCGGTGTCGTCGATCGGTATGCGCGGACAGATGTTTACGCCGCATTTTCTTAAAGAGTTTCGATCCATCGCAGCGGTTGGCACCGAGGGCGGGAGCGACTATTTTGCGGCGCGGCCCGGATTTGGCTACAAAGATCCGGAACCGCGGTTGATCGAAGCGACGGCGGATCAGTGGGACCTTGTAATTAAAGGAATGTGGGGCGTGGTCAATGGCGGTGGTACGGCGGGATCGATCCGCATACCAAATTTTGAGATAGCGGGTAAGACCGGCACGGCGCAGGTCGCGGCACTCGGAAAGGATGTCGGTGGAAAGAAAGATCATGCTTGGTTTGTGAGCTTTGCACCGGCTTACAAGCCTGAGATCGCGGTTGTCGCCCTGATCGAGAATGTTGGGTTCGGCGGCAGCTTTGCTGCTCCGGCTGCCAAGGGTATTTACGAGTCGTATATTGCAAAGCGTTCCGGGCACGTTCAGCAGGAGATCGCTGCTAAGTAACAATGGTCGCTATCCTCGAAAAACGCGATCTGCGCGATTTTGATTGGCTGACGGCTTTGCTGGCGGTCGTGATCGCTGCGTTTGGCGTGTGGCAGATACATAATGCCCTACCGAGCGAAGGGTATTGGTCAAAGCAGATATATGGGATCGGGATAGCTTTGGTCGCGTTTGTAATAGTCGCGTTTACCGATTACCGCCGGTTGATCGATTCGGCACCGATATTTTATGTGATCGGGCTGATACTTTTGCTTCTGGTGCTCACGCCGCTCGGCGTACAGGTCAACGGGCAAAAAGCGTGGTTGAGAATATTCGGCCTGCAATTTCAGCCGTCCGAAATTGCCAAGATCTCGACGGTTTTGATGCTCGCGAAATATTTTGGAGCGAAGAAAGGCGGGAATCTGAGTTTTAAGGAGATGCTCGTCGGTGTCGCGATATTTGCGGGCCCGGTCGGCCTTATCCTGCTTGAGCCAGACGCTGGTCAGGTGATCACCTATCTCCCGATATTGGGAACAATGTTCTTTCTCTCCGGGATCAAGATCAGGTATGTCGTTCTCGCAATTGTCGCGACAGTAGTGATGATTCCCGCAGGCTGGTATGTCGGTATAGAGACCGGAAAGATCAAACGCTACCAACAGGAGCGCATTCTCGCGATCACTAATCCCGATCAGGTCGATCCGCGTGGTTTTGGCTATCACACAATACAATCCACGATCACGGTCGGTAAGGGCGGGATCGCCGGTATTCAGGGCGAAACGGAAACTTCGCAGAGTGTGCTCAAGTTCCTTCCCGAGCCTCAGACCGATTTCATCTTTGCAGTTACGGCAGAGAATACGGGCTTTATCGGTTGCATTTCGTTGCTTTTAGCCTATGCTTTGCAGCTGTCGCGTATGATCGCCGGAGCCCGCGAAGCTTCCGACAGGGCCGGAATGCTTGTTATAATGTCGATTGTATGTGGCATGGCGTTTCAAATTTTTATGAACGTCGGGATGGCCCTCGGCGTGTTACCAGTTATAGGTGTGCCGTTGCCGCTGATGAGCGCTGGGCTGACGGCACTTTTGTCGACGTTCATCGCGATCGGATTTGTGGTCAGCGTGAAGCTGCGTCGGTTTGTGAATTAGGAGTACTGTCATGGCGGTAGATGTAAAGAAGTTTCAGAGTTCGGAATCGGTGAGCGATGGCTCGTCAAAAGGCTGGTTTTCAGGGTTTACGTTTTTGGCGGCGGCGTTGCTTTTGGCCCTTTCCGCAGGAGCACTGACCGGTGTTCTGGCGTCGTATTACCTAAATAATTCGCGCTATTCGGTCGAGGTCTCGGCTCTCGCAACCTATCGTCCGCCGCAAGTGACGACCATCTACGCCGATGACGGCGAGACGATTCTGGCTGAATTTGCTATCGAGAAACGCATCCCGATCAAGATACAGGACGTGCCTGACAAGGTTACTGACGCCCTGCTTGCGATTGAAGACTATCGCTACCGCGATCACATAGGCATCGATCCGTACAGAATTGTGGGTGCGGTCATTAAGAATCTGACCAGCAGCAAGACCGAGGGTGCATCGACGATCACGCAGCAGCTCGCAAAGAACCTGTTCCTTTACAAGGACAAGACATACACGCGTAAGGTAAACGAATGGGCCGTCGCCCTACAGATCGAGCGGCTGTACACGAAAGATCAGATCCTCGAGATGTACATGAATTATGTTTTTCTCGGTGCGGGCGCCTATGGCTTTGAGGCAGGTTCGCGTACGTACTTTGGCAAGTCAGTTAAGGATCTCAATCTTGAGGAGGCGGCTCTGCTCGCCGCAATTCCCAAGTCTCCTGAGTATTCGCCAACTCGTGATATCGAGAAAGCGAGAATGCGGCGCGACATTGTGCTCGACCAGATGACGAAGTATTTTCCTGATAAATACAGTCAGGCCGAGGTCGATGCCGCTAAGGCGAAGCCGATCCAGCTCGCCTCGACAGCTTTTTACCAATCTCAACCGAAGTCAACTGCGTGGGACTACCCGATCGAGGAGATCCGCAAATATCTCGAAGAAAAATACACGACCCGCGTCGCTCAGGGCGGCCTTAAGGTTTATTCGACCATCAATGTCGAGGCTCAAAAGATCGCCACGCGGTCGATCCGTGAAAGGCTGCGCACATACGATCGTGGGCGTGCATGGCGCTCCGACTACAAGAACCTGCTCGTTAACGAAAATGACGAGCCCTTGACGGACGAAAAGGAAATCACAAAGATGCTCGATTCATTCAAGCATCCTGATTGGTACGGTGATGACTACAAGGAAGGCGAGTATATCAAGGGCCTTGTAATGAGGGCGAACGCAAGTGCGGACGAGGTCGGAGTACGATTTGGCAAATACAAGGCCATTGTCCGACAAGGTAATATGGGCCGCAGCGGCAAACGGCCGCGAGAGGAGCTAAAGCCGGGCTATCTGGCCGAGTTTCTGATAAAAGGCGTCGATAAAGAAAAGCAGGTGCTCGATGTCGATCTCGCACAGGTACCTGAGGTTCAGGCGTCGATCGTCTCAATCAATTCTCATACGGGCGAGATCGTCTGCATGGTCGGCGGATACGATTTTCAGACGAGCAAATTTAATAACGCTACGCAAGGGCTACGGCAGACGGGCTCGGCGTATAAGCCGTTTGTCTACACCGCCGCCGTCGAAGACGGCATGACACCAGACATGATCGTGAGCGGTGCGCCGATAAAACGCGGCGGTTGGACACCGCACAATTACGACGGCAGCCTGAGTCATGGCAACGTGCCGTTGAAGATTGCGCTCGCGAAATCGTACAATATCGCGGCCGTTCATCTGCTCGAACAGGTTGGCATTCAGGCTGGCGCTCAGATGGTTCGTCGATTTGGAATTTCGAATCCGATGGCCCCGAGTCTGCCGTCGGCACTAGGGGCAAGCGAGGCGTCTCTGCTCGAAATGGTCGCGGCTTACTCAACCTTTCCAAACAAAGGCATCCGAATGGCTCCTCACCTGATCCGCAAGGTTTATAACCGCGATGGCAGCCTGCTCGAAGAATTTGAGGGCACGAGTTCCAAAGTGACGAGCGAATATGTCGCGTTGACCATGGTACAGATGATGCGCGGTGTAACGGCCGGCGGCGGAACGGCATCAGGGGCAAACGCGTCTGGCCACCAGCTTGCAGGAAAGACCGGTACCGTCAACGATCACACGGACGTCTGGTTTATCGGCTATACACCGACATATGCAACGGGCGTATGGATGGGGAATCCGCTTCGAAAAGAATCACTCGGGGCAGGCATGACAGGCGGCCACGGAGCTCTGCCGTATTTTAATGCATTCATGATCCCGTTCATGAAGGACAAACCTCGCGACACCTTCCCAAGCCCACCGCCAATGCCGACTGAGGTCAAGCGGGCGAGCGAACTCAGAAAACGCGAAGAACTCGAAAAACTAGAAGAAGCCGATGTCGCGGGACGAAAGACCGGAATCACATTTACACCGGGAACCAAGATCGATCCGAACGCCCCACTGGCTGGAACCGGTGGCGAAACGACCACTACGACCGGGCCGGAAACTACCAAACCGATCGACACTACGCCGGACAAACCGCCGGTTGTAAAACCGATTCTTCCTCCGGCAACGCCGAAGCCAAAGGCTGATCCGCCGCCTGACAAGACGGACGGCGGTAAACGAAAGGGCAAGAAAGGCGACGGATAGGTAGATGCGCGAAAGCGGAGAGAGAATTGGCCACCGATTAACGGATACCTCAGATCAGAAGCAATTCTTATCCGAGCTATCCGTGAGATCGGCGGCCATTTTATTTACTTACAGAACTCGCCCAAATAATACGGCAGCATCCGCCGCCACCACACCCAGTCGTGGTTTACGTCGTGCCCCCAGACGTCTAGGCGATGCGGGATGCCCTTTGAATGGAGCAAGCCTGAGAATTCGCGGCTGCGGTCGGGAGCTTCGTATGAGCCCTGGCCGGTGACGATGACGATCGAATCCGCCTTTTGCAGACGCGGCAGGTGATAGTCGTCATTGAGGTGCCGCAGATACATATCGGGATTGTTGTAATAGACGTTGTCGTCGTAGTATCCCTTGTCCAGATAATTGTAGATATCGTAACTGCCGCTCATCGCGATCGTGCCGCGGAAGTTGTCTGAGTGTTTGAAATAGGTGTTCGCGGCAAGCAACGCTCCCAAGCTCGCACCGGTGGTCAAGGGCATCGCGTCCTGTCCACATTCGTTACGAATGAGCGGTAGCACCTCGTCCATAATATAGCGGTCATAACGGGTAAGCATCTCGACCTTCCAGCCGGGATGCGATTCGCGGTTGAGCAGACTGTATTTGTTTACAGAGTTGATCGAGTACGCACGGATCTTTCCGGCCTCGATATATTCTTTGATCGAATCGACCAGGTAGAAACGCTCGTATTCGAGATAATCGGCCGCCGCCGTTGGGAACATCAGCAGCGGATAACCCGCCTCACCATACGCCACGAGCGGCATATCCATTCCAAGATTGTGGCTGAACCACGATGTAATATCACGTCGCATTTACAGTATTTTCTCCAATTATTTCAGGACCATAAAATCCCTGACCGTCGTATTATAACCGCCGTTATCGACCGTTTTGCCTTCCTTGTCGACGAGTTCGAGAGCGACAACATGGCGGCCGGAGATCCAGCCCGAGAGCCATACGGGCTCCCATTTGTCGAGAAATCTCGCTTCGCCGTTATCGACTGAGAACTTTACGCGAAACTCGCCGCCGTCGCCGGTTAGCTTGGCGTTTGCGAGCCAGAAATCGATCATGATAGCATTTGCGTCGTCGTCCTTATACTCGCCTTTCGGGCGGCTGTAGGTCAGCAGTGGCTTTGTCGCATCGACGTAGCCGGCGAGGCTCATTTTCATGTCCTTGCCCTCCGGCGTCGCCATTTTGTTGCCATTTGCCGTGGTCGTTGGTTTCTTGCCGTCACCGCCGTTCTTGACCGTGAATCTGACCATCTGAAACGCACCTTCGTTCTTGTACGACTCGTGCCAGGGCCGCGACGGAAATACCCGCAGCGTATGGTCGCCATCGGCCACGTTTCTCAGTTCAAACTCACTATCAAGATTGTAAAATGCCTCGTATGGTTGATTATCGAGGATGACGTGGATGTGGTTGCCCATTTTGGTCTCCATATCCATGTGCGATTTGTAACCCTTGAGGTCGCCTGAGATCTCGAGCTTTACCTTGACGATGGGACCATTGATCGTCGCATCGGCCGCAGGTTTTACGATCTTGAGCGTTGGGGCAGCGGCGTCTTGTTCGCCACGGGTGGCCATCAGATCGGTAATGCGTTTTGGTCTTTCAACAATCTTGAGGCCGTCGGACTCGCCCGCGGCCGAATTGACTCCGGCTTTCTTTCCGCCACAAGCGGCCATCATCGAAACAACAAAAAATACAAGAAAAAACTTCTTCATATCTGACCTCAAACGCTAACGGCGTCCGCATTAACTGCTCTCGACACCGCCGCCATCTCGTATTCAAATACGTCGCGAAAATTCGCATCGATCCGGTCTTCGACCTCGGCCATGTCGATCTCGCGACCGAGTAGGCGTTCCATCGACGTGACCGGCTCGCCTTCGCAGGCGATGATCGAGTCATAATAGCTCAAGTCGGTCGCGACATTAAGGGCAAATCCGTGCGTTGTGACCCAACGCTTGATATGCACGCCGATCGCCGCGACCTTGCCCTCCACCGTGTGAACGCCTGTCAGCCCTTCGATCCGAAATGCGTCGATATCAAAATCAGCCAACGTACGGATCAGCACTTCCTCGATATCGCGAACATATTTATGCACGTCTTCGCGATCTGGCGAGAGGCTGATTATCGGATACCCGACAAGCTGGCCCGGGCCGTGATAGGTCACGCGTCCGCCGCGATTGATCTCAAAGGTCTCGACGCCCATTTGGCTCAACATTTTAGCCGTCGCGAGCACGCCGTCACCCTTCGAACGGCGACCGAGCGTATAGGTATGCGGGTGTTCGAGTAGGAGCAAATAATCGCTTTTTCGCGTTGCGATGACCTCGCTCTCAAGCTCCTTTTGCAGCTCAAGTGCTTTTGCGTAGCCAACCCTGCCGAGAGAGCGAACCTCTAAACACCGCTGTTGCATTACAGCTATGATAAGATTTTTGTGAGTATTTGAACAGGAAGGGGATTATATGAGGCCGCTAAAACTTGTCGTCGCAACCTTGATCACCGGCATATCGCTCGCCGGTGCCGCCGAAGCTCAAAAGAAATCGACCAAAAAACCGGCTCCGAAAAAACCGGCTCCGACCGCTAAGATATTGCCGCCGCTCGATGTCCGGGCCGCTCGTGACAAGGTGGAGATACAGCTATCTAACGTCAACGGCTTCGTCACAAAGCTCGGGCCGATCGCTCAGGGGCTAGAGACCGCTGAAACGGACCGAAAAGCGGGAAAACTCTCGGCAAAGACCGCTGCGAGCATTGAGGCTAGCAAATCGAGACTGGTGGACGCTATCCGCGGTTTGCGAACCGGACTATCGGACCTAGAGTCGGAATTTCGCACCAAGACTGCTCTACAAAAATATCTGCCGAGTATTCAGGGAATTACTGACCTCGTAGAGCAATCCGAAGATCATGCTATTGCAGGCAAGTTTGTCGCCGCGAAGAATCCACTGAGAGACATCGCGGCAAAGCTGACAGATACGCTTGCGGTATTACCTCGATAAGAAATTTTCACCGCAGATAAACGCAGAAAACGCAGATATAAGAAATTCTTTTATCTGCGTTTTCTGCGTCTATCTGCGGCTAATATTCTTTATGGTCTAATAAGCGCTGTCGTAATTGGCGTTGTCGGATCGCAGACCTCGATCTCGCCATTTTTACCGACCGCAACTTTTGGATCAACAGCCGGAAGGCCCAGTTTTTCGCGGATGAATTTTTCACCCTCGACCTCGATCATTTCGCCGTTGATGACGTTGGTTTTCTTGATGAGCACCTCACCTTTCTTTTCCATCTTGGCTGGCTCGATGAGGATGTACCAGGGCGAGCCCCATTTGCGAGTATCACCCGTCGAGCGGCGGTAATCGTTGTGCTTTGTCTTTTCGCGGTCTTCGCGGCTTTCCGACTCGTAAACGACCGGGAACGAGCCCTTCATGAACTCGAGATTGTTCTTCATCGACGCGAGAGGGTCATATTCGCCGACCCCGACGATCTCCAGACCGTTCGCTTTATACTTCTCGTAAAATTTCTGCAAAAACGGTGCGTCGTGCCGCCAATTGCCGCACCACGGAGCGTAGTAAACGACAATGACCAGCTTTTTACCGCGTGTCAGTTCGCGTAAGTTTAGGTCCTGACCGTCGCGGACGGACTGGTACGTCCAGTCTTTATAAGAAATTTCCTTTTCGACGATCGGCGATTGCTCGTTTTGGGCCCCAACCGCAGTGACGCAGACGATTAGAAATAAAAGTGCTCGAAAAACTCTCATAACGATCTTACCAACCAGACTAATCTGTCAGATGAAAATAGACAAGAAAAAGGTTGGCACCGAACCTGAAGTTATGTACGCATTTGTGCTAATCTGAGGTTTCAAAATATGAGCGACCAACCTACAGTTTCCGATATTTTTCGACGTGCACTCGATATTCGTGCGGCCAATCCGACCGGCACGATCAATGATCTCAAGGCACAGATCGTCAGTGAGTTCAGCGGCAATGCTCTGCCGAATACGGCTTATCTGACGATCCCCGAGTATGACAATATCGTGCCACAGGAAGACTGGACGGCCGGTTTGCCGGTGGTGCTTCGCGGTATCCAGAACAACGACTGGAACGACATCGCCCTTGGTATCGTCATCAGCCTGGAACAGGTCGAAAATTACCCCAAACAATCCGGCCGCGAAGACGACCCGTCAAAAGACTGGCGCAACCGCACAAAAGGCATCGCCGGTGCCGAAGACAAAGTTACCGAAAAATGGATGCCCGTTGACCTGATGAATATGGCGAAAAGGAACACTCCTTCGAGTTGAGCGTGTCCCTGAAAGGGACAGATGGAATAGCGTCGGGAGTATCCCGACGATGACGGGAGCCAACCACGAATCGTCCCTGTAAGGGACAAATTTCAGTTTCGGCACGCAGATTCTTCCCTTACAGGGAAGGGGCAGTTTTCGGCAATTTTCGTCGGGTTCCACCCCATTCGCGCCAACTTAAGCGTTTAGTGGATCTTGAGATACAGATTCAAGAAACACGGATATGGATTCTCGTAAGCGGCGTCTTTTTCTTGAGCGTTCTTTTAGCATCTTTAGGGCATCCGGCATGATCACGTCGAGT
>JANPDK010000047.1:0-2497 GCA_031431415.1 Acidobacteriota bacterium
ATTGATAGTTCGACGAGAGAACGTAATCTACCTGCTGCTCTTTTCCCGCCGCTAACGCGTCTTGTTCAATTTCTGCATATTTACGAGTAGCGCTCAGAGGTCGAACAATAAATCCTTTCATCGAACTGAGCCTCTGTATCAGCGAATCGGCGATCCCGTTTTCGTAAATCTCATCCCGCGTCGCAGAATTTATCGGTTTTAAAGGTAGAACAGCGATCGATCTAACATCGTTCGGATTGACGGACAATCCGGATCGAAAATTGAAAGACAATAGGAAGATCAGAACAATTGCAGTCACGAAACCGACGGTGAACAGTATAATGCGCGGCTTATGCTTTGGCCTTGTTACAAGAGGAGAAGCCATCCCATCGTTCAACAAATCAGAACCACCCGCATAGGCGGGAGCGTTTTCCGCCGAGATTGGCACGAGACCTAACGCTTTGGCTTCTGACACTGGTTCGCGGACTTCATTGACTTTCGCGATAAACCGATAGCCACGACTTTGGACGGTTTCGACAAACTGGGGCTCGTGGGCGTTGTCGCCGAGAGCCTTGCGGAGCATTTTGATGTTGAATGAAAGGTTGCTTTCCTCGACAAACCGGCTGGGCCAGATCTGTTCCATGAATTCGCCTTTCTCGATCAATTGTCCGGGGTTTTCTAGGAAGATTTTGAGTGTTTCAAAGACTTTGGGGGTCAACGGTATTAGCAATTCGGCGCGTCTCAGGGTCTTTTCGTCAACATCCAGACGGAAGTCTCCAAACTCAAAGAAGTGGTTTCTTTTCAGCGACATACGACGCTCTCATAAATTTCTCAAGAAATTCTTCTAAATATCTCAAGACAGTTTTGCGTGTGACACCTATATTCAGAATTTATCGAGTAATTAACGTGACTATAACACACATTTGAGTAAAATCGAGGAGATTCGGACATGAGAAACAAGGCCCAGCTAACATTACTTTTTGCATTTATTTTTTTGACGGCAGGGTCCACCGACACCCTATCGCAGATCACTGCTGCCCGGATCGACTCTGCATCTCCGAACGTAGCCGCGGAGACGAGTTTGGCCACGCCGGGCGACCTCGACCCGACATTCGGCAGCGGCGGGATTGTCGTTACGTCCTTTACTAATACGCAGTATTCTGATTTTCCTCGTTCAATTCAGGTGCAGCCTGACGGTAAGATCGTCGTGTGCGGCAGGATCAATCAGTACGACCCTGATAGCGACGATCAGATAACCGTTTCATTTTTTCTCGCCCGTTACAATCCGGACGGAACGCTCGACACTTCGTTTGGTACAAACGGTAAGATCGTAGCGCCCATCAATTCCGGCGATGAACTTGTCGGAGAAAAGATCGCTCTTCAGCCGGACGGCAAGATCGTCGCGGTCGGATACAGACTTAACTCAAGTTCAGGCGTGTACTTTGCCGTTAATCGTTACAATTCCGATGGCACGCTTGACGCCTCGTTTGGCACGGGCGGCAAAGTCATTACACAAATGGGGGACAATGCATGTTCAGCAATCGGGGGCGATTCATGTGTCCGTGGTGTTGCGGTTCAGCCGGATGGCAAAATTGTCATTGTAGGATTTGTCCGCTTACTATCGTTCAACAGCAATTTCGCTGTCGTTCGTTACAACCCGAACGGAACACTCGATACTGGTTTCGGCGAGGGCGGAAAGGTTATCACACCTCTCCTTGTTTACAGCCGCGCCGAAGCGGTTATGATTCAGCCAAACGGAAAGATCGTGGTCGCCGGCAGCACTGATGTCGGTGGCGGCGGTTACTCAGGCCGTTTCGCCCTCGTTCGCTACAACGCGGACGGCTCGCTTGACTCCGGTTTTGGCGTGGGTGGCATAGTCATTCAGACTTTTCCAATCGCCAGCGCTTATTTGACCGATGCCGTTTTACAACCGGACGGCAGAATTGTTGTCGTTGGACACCTCTTATCGCCAAATACGCCGGCGATGGCGATCGTCCGTTACAAGGCTGACGGTTCGGTAGATACGAGCTTTGCAGTGAATGGTGTTTTTACTTCGCCAAATACTGTTTTTTTAGGACCTAGCATCGCCGTCCAGGCGGACGGCAAAATAGTATCTTTCGGTAGTTATTACTACGCACGGTCTGCCGCTCTGCGGCTAAACCCAAACGGCTCACCGGACGCTGGTTTCGGTTCAAACGGAGTAGCGAGTACGAATTTCGCCAATGGCACTTCATACGGCTTGGCAGGCGCGATTCAACCAAACGGCAAAATTCTTTTTTTGGGATATACGTGGACAGGCGGCGATATTATTGTCGCCCGCCTTCTTGGCAATCAAGTCCGCTCCAACGGTAGGATCGCCTTCACCAGCGACCGCGATGGCAATCTGGAAATTTATGTAATGAACAACGACGGGACGCAGCAAGTTCGCCTTACTAACAATACCGACACAGATTGTCTTCCCGCTGTCTCGCCTGACGGTAGGAAAATCGCCTTTGTCAGCAAACAAACAACCTCCGGC
>JANPDK010000048.1:0-11200 GCA_031431415.1 Acidobacteriota bacterium
TTTGAAAATCAAAACGTCTACCGGACTATCTTCCAGCTCAATAAGCTCTCTGTTTTCCTTCCTTTCAGAAAGCCAAATCGCAAGGTTACCTTTATTGACCGAATAATCACGATCTGAAAGCAATCCAAGAATATAATCCTCCGGATTAGAAGCCTCTCCAGCTCGTGCATTCGGAATCTGTACAAGCAACAGTGGATTTATTTGCTTACCAAGCTTTTCATAAGCGGCCTTTAGGTGTCGTCGTCGTTTAAGAGCGATATCAAGAAGATCATCATCATTCCCAATCTTCGGCGCGAATGGATTGATGAGGACTTCTCGTTTGATCATTCCCTCGTCGATTACTTCCGCCAACGGAATCTTGATTAATGTTCCCGCAATGTCCTTTGGTGTTGCGGTCATTTCGATGGTTAGCACTGGACCAATCTCAGCAATTACGTCGAGGGCCTTATCGGCTTTTGCGGTACGATGGCTTTCGTCGATTATGAGGACGATTCGACAGCCTTCCTCACGTGTGTTTTCGGCGACGGTTTTCAGATTCCAGTCTCTTTCATTATCGAGCCGAAAAACATTGTTCTTTTTGATGAGACTCTCCCAGTTGAAGAACACGATCTGATTCTGCTCAATTGTATTGTCTAGAATTTCATCGACCGTGATGCACTCAAGCAACCGTTCATTCTCTAAGTAGCGGCTGAGGTTATCTAGACTTTGTTCGTGAAGAGAATTTACCGATATCCATACAAATGACAATGGCTCATTGACTTGCTTAACAATCTCGGTCAATGCCTGCGAGATCATATAAGTCTTTCCCGAACCTGTTGGGGCTTGAAACACAATTGTGCTCGCCACCTGATACTTATCGTCAATTAACTCAACGGCGGTATCTGCTATTTTAGCGATGTATTTCTTTTGAAACTTTACGTCCTTCATTTCTTGCGCAACTTTGCGTTTCGACGATACACATTCAATATCGCTTCGGGAATTGGCTTTACCTTAAACTTGATATCTAATCCTGCGAAGTCATCTTGGTCATAATCCTGATCATAGCTGAACACATAGATGGTAGTTGTTCCTTTCAGGTTCAGTTCGTTTAGCTTCTTGATGCAATCTGATATCGAGTCTTCGTCATAAATTATCGCGGTCGAACGTTTTGAACTCTTAAAGATCGCATATTCATTTTTTCTGTCCGAGGCGACTAGCGACTCAAATGTATCCTCGGCAATGCAAAGCAATTCAGTGCTTCGGCTAACAAGAACACGCTTGTCGTTATCGGTTAGGATGTTCGGAACAAAATCGGTCGTGAAATATTTAAGATTTGCCGGTCGTGTCGGTTCTGCAACGTCATAAACGCCGAATACACGGAGAAATTCGCCTTCAACTTTAACTTCAATTTTCTTGAAGTGGCCAACCTGATCGTTTTTGATCTGCTCTATTTCATCGAATGTGTTCTCGATGTTGTTTAGAGCCTTGAGATTTAATCGTCCCGGAACCCGCGAAGAAATCTAGGACAGTAACATCTTTCTTGCTAGTCATCACTTTGAGGCAATCAATGACCGCAAACAAAGATTTCGGATAAGAAAAAACTTGTGATGCTCCAAAAATTTTGGCTATTAAGTTTGTTCCATAATCTGTCGAAGAATACTCAGACTTATCGAACCAAGTTAGTGGAAGCATTCCGGATGAATCGAGGCGTGATTTTACGTAAACTCCCAAGTTTCCTTTTTGGTCCGGTCGAACTGTGAACTCGTCTGGTTCTTGAATAACCCGCAAATGGCTCCGTTTCCAAGTTTTTTCGTCACCAGTTCCATTTATTGGATAGACAATTACCTCGCCTTCGCTCGACTTTGGCTTCTCAAGCAATTCCCACTCATCAGACCTATCGTTCCAGTTCATTTCTGGAATTCGAAATCCTCCATTGGGTTGCACAAAGATCGGATAAAACAATCGTCTTCTCGCCGTTCGCATCGCGTTCGCTCCGCCATGCTTGCGAAAGTTCACCCATTCAAATTTGCTTACTGAATCCTCATGATCGTAACGGGCAATTTGTTCCTCCGTCCGTTGTAAGCGACTTATTCGGGCTCTTTCCGATTTAGCAAAAAAAATTGCGTATTCGTGAGCAACCGAAAAACCCCGAACGGTTGAGCGTCCCGACGGATTGTTGCGTATGGGAACAGTTCCCAAGTAATTTCCTTCGCCGAAAATTTCTTCAAGCAAAATAGTGAGTCTCGGAACTTCGTAATCGTCTATTGCGACACAAATTATTCCGTTCTCAGTCAATAGCGGTTTGGCGAGACGCAACCGTTTGTTCATCATCGACAGCCATTTGCTATGGCGATAACGGTCATTCGCGTCAACGTACGCATTGTTATAAGTCCAATTTTTTGCCCCGGTGTTGAATGGTGGATCAATGTAAATTACATCAATCTTTCTTCGATGAGTGAAATTTAATGCGAAAAGAGCGTGATAGTTGTCGCCTTCAATTAGCAGATTGGTCGGGCCATCCGGGCTTCTGACAATCTCCTTGTCTTTTCTTTCGACCAAGACAGGAAGCTCACGGTCGCACCTTTCAGCAACCTCTTCGACTCTATCTTCCCAAACAAGACCATAGCGTTTTTTCTCTAGTTGCTTTATCTTTTCGAGCAATTGCTCTTTCGTATAGTCCTGATATTTGCTCTTTGCCATTGGTAAAGGGGGATTATGATCACTGACTCCGAATTGATTTAGCACAAGGTTAACACTTAGCGATTTGCCTTCGCAAGAAATCGCTCAGCCAAGATCCGAGAGGTCTAGGATGAGGAAGCCTTCGGGGTCTAGTTTGGGGTCGTCGAAGCGGTGGGTGGCGTGGAGTTTTATTGAGAACTGGTTGAGGACGCGTTTGAGACAGACTCGGGCGGTTTTGGTTTTGGTGCGGAGGCCGACGTAGAAGGCATCGGGGTCGACGCGGGTGGTGGGCCTGAGGCCGAGGCGGCGGTTGATGGCGTCGTAAAAGACCTGGAGCGCCGCCGCTCTGCCGAGCCGGTCGTGGGTCTTGCCGCTGAGATATAGAACGCCGTCGCCGCCGAGCCGCACGAAATCCTGACTCGAAAGGCCGCGGCTATAGCCATTCGTAGCCTGTTGCCAAAAGGTTTTCATGAGCGAAGTTTCTCCATTCACAACGAGCGTAGCATGGAATGGATGATGTGTCAAGGGTGGGATGGAGCGTGAGTCGGGAGTCTTGGGAGTCTTAGGGTTCTAGGCTGATGGCTTCAGACTCCAGACTCGCGACTCATCTTCGTTTCCACGGTTCGCGGCCATTGGAGCCCTTGAATGAGCCCTTGATCACGGTTTTGGCAGTGATTCGTTTGGCTAACAGAAAGCACCAAAAATGGTCATAAAAACCGTTCGTGGGTCATAAAAATTGTCGCTGGGTCATATAAATTGCAAATGGTCATACGGCGAAGATCAGATCTTTTCCAGACGCTCGGCGATCCAAAGTTTGACCAGGGCCTGACGGGAAACGCCGAGCATCTTGGAATGCTCGTCGAGAAGCGTAACGATCCATTTGGGAAAGTCGATATTGACGCGTTGCGGCTCCTGATTTATCCGGCGTGCAGATTTGAGGTCGAGGTACTGGATAATGTCCTCTTCTCCACGGTCAAAAATTTCGTCAAATTCTTCAGCGGTTATCATATAGTCCGATCTCCTTAACCCTCGCACGTCTGACTGAGATAATTCGAATTCTCTCACCTCGTCGAGTAAAAACTGCTGTCCAATGACGCTCCCGGTGACGGGCGATGAGAACATATCGCTCTTCGACTTTGGCAGCGACGGGAATTTCGAAGCCCCGAAAATCACGCCAGAGGATCTTTGCTTCCTCGAAATCGATTCCATGCTTTTCGAGATTTAACTCGCTCTTTCGCGGGTCGTATTCAAAATCCATATAGATTTTATACCCTTTTTATACCATTTTTCAACCTTTATTCTCCACCTTCATCATTAACAACAATCTCAGGATTTTCCGCGATGAATTGCTCACGCGGTTTGGAATCGATCTCGCCACGGAGCGGCTTTGCACCTACATTCGACCGAAAATTGCCGTTGTCATCGTAGAGGCGGCGGTATTGGGCGGAGTTGCGGATGATGCCCTGGACGTATTGTTTGGTTTCTTTGAACGGGATCTCTTCGACGAATTCGTCCATTTCGGCGGGCAAGGTGGCACGCCACGGGCCGACGCGGCCGGGGCCGGCGTTGTAGGCGATGGCGACGTATTCGACGCGGCCGAATTTGGCGAATTGGTCCTTCATATAGGCGGTGCCGAGCTCGATATTCAGGTTGGGCTCGAAGAGTTCCGACGGCGAGCGAGGAACCGTAGAAGCACCGTATTTACGGGCCACAGACTGGGCCGTAGGCAGTAGAAGTTGCATCAGGCCGTAGGCTTTCGCGGGCGAAGCGGCGGACGCGGAGAAGACTGTTTCCTGACGGATAAATCCGGCGACTTGATGCTTGTCCAGGCCGCGTGCGGCGGCCCAACGCTTGATCTCGGCCCAGTTTGTCAGCGGGTAAAAGAAGCTCCATTCCTCCTGCCCCATTTCCTCCGGGAACATCTGCGCGTAGTCGGGATATGGCTTTTGCATCGCGATCAGTGCCGAGGTGTTGTCGCCTTTCCAACGGTAATGACGCGCGAGTGCGAGATTGATCTTCGGGCTGGTCGGTGCGGTTTTGCGCGCCTCATTAAGCTCGTCGATCGCCCAATCGAACAGGCCGATCGTCGAAAGTTCATCGCTTTTTTCGGCCCGGGCGAGTTCTTTTTCTCGGGCGGTCTCGGCAGCGACATTAACAGTTCTTAGATTTGTAACGGCACGTTCGACGGTCGAATTTGGCGCGGCGGTCGAGCGGCACTGGCCGTTAGTCTTGAGCGTTGATAGTCGGCCCATCGAGAGGTGGCCGTACCAATTTGCGGCGTAGCGATAGATCACGCCTTCGTACAATGCACATGCTTCGGCGATCTTACCGGAGCGCTCCGAGTCGCGGGCGGCCCAATAACCGGCCTTGCCGCGACTGCTCGTATCTTTGTCGGCGTAGCGAGCAAGATGTTCAATGAAAGTTTGCGAAGATAGTGCGAAATTTCCTTGTTCATGCTGGTACCAACCAGCCTCAAACTGAGCGACAGCAACCTCTACGGCGTTCGGATAAGCGGCCACGGCAGTGTTGAAGTAGTAACCCTCGTCCGTTCGATTTTTACCTTCACGTGCAGCGAGACCGGCATCGATAAGTGTTTTTGGAACGAGTTTTCCAGTTGGAAAAGCAGCTTTCATCGTATCGGCTGCGGCCCGGGCCTGGGGCCAAAGTTTTGCTTTTGCGTAGCCGAGGACGAATTGGCGATTGGCGTCCTCGCGTTCCTTGGTCGTTGACGGGATCGCGTTGAATGCTATCGGAGCGTCGGTCATTCGGCCGCTTGCTGCCATCGCAGTCAATCTTCGAAGTTGAACTGCCGCCGTCATCGCCTGAGGGAAGGAAGCCGCCAGGCTCGAATACGCTGTTACCGCATCCGGATTTTTTGCTGCGGCCAATTTGTCAGCACGGGCGAGTTGTTCCTCGGCGGTTTGCGGGGCGAGCGGTTGGCCAAGCGATGTTAGTTTGGTTTCCGCTTCGATTGCGGCTACCGTGCCCGCTCCGAGAAAATAAGTGCGGCGAAAAAAGCTGGTAGCTTCAGCCTGAGAGCCTTGAGCCTCGTATGCTTTCGCGGTCGCGAGCAAAGCATCGGCATCGCCTTTCTCGCTCATTTCGACCAGCATCGGCGGCACTTCGACGGCGCGTCCGGCGGCGATCGCGGATGTTGCCCAGAGCAGCTTTGTATCGCGGATGCGGACGGAGTCACCGTGCTCACGGATCAATTGGCCGAAGACGTTTATAGCCTCGTTGTGATTTCCCGCAGATTGGAGAGCCTTCCCGCGTAGCCAAAGCGCATAGTCGGCGAGCGTGGTGCGCTTTTGAAAAATATTAGAATTCAGCATCGCCGCCGCACCCGCAAAATCGCCTTGCTCAAACCGTATGCGGGCCCGCAAAAGCTTAGCCAGCGCCCCCGTCTTTTTATTAGCAAACCGCGTCTCCAGATCCGCGACAAACGACTCTGCCGGCAGCTTGCCGTTGCTTGTCATCGCTCGCAGACTCGCGAGAGCCTGCTCCTCGGTCTGTTGAGCCGAGCAGCCGACTGTTAATAAAATCGATAAGAAAAAAAATGAATAGGCGAATTTTACAAAGTGTTGGGTCATTTTATGATTGCCAGCCATCTTTTTGATGCGATTCGGCATGAGATGCTTTGTCCGTCAATGCTTTCTATTTGAAACCGTAATATCATAGCAAAACATCCCACGTTCTCATTGAGAGGCCCGCACTGAAGAATGCTCTATGAATAAACTTTTACCCACATTCATTTTCCTTTTTGCTACTGCTACTTTTTCGCAGAACATAAAGCCCACAATTACACCTACACCAATTCCAACGCCCGACGGAGACGTCGTAAAAATAACAACCACGTTGATACAGTTAGATTTGACAGCGACCGACCGGAAAGGTAAGGTCGTCACCGATCTGAGGGCGGATGAGATCGAGATTTTTGAAAACGGCAAGAAGCAGAATCTAACTAACTTTACCTTTATTTCGAATGTCCGGGATGCCTCGGAGACCGCTAAGAACAAGATCGACAATAATACGATAATCATTCCGCCGGCTGCGGTCCGGCCGGAACAGGTCAGGCGAACCATTGCTCTTGTGGTTGACGATCTCACGCTGTCGTTTATTAGTACATACTATGTTCGACGGGCGTTAAAGAAGTTTGTGGATGAGCAGATGCAGGACGGTGATCTGGTGGCGATCATTCGCACCGGTGCCGGCATCGGAGCGCTTCAGCAATTCACCAACGACCGGCGTCAGCTCTATGCCGCGATCGAGAAAGTTCGCTGGAACGCCGCCGGAGGCGGAAATATCGGCGCATTTGCGCCTTTACAGGAAAAAATACAGACCGAGCCTGATGGCGCCGAAAATGGCGGACGAAGTCCTGAGGAAATTGAGCGTGAAAACAACGATTTTCGCGAAAGCCTTTTTGCGACGGGAACGCTCGGGGCCATCAACTATATAGTACGCGGAATGCAGGATCTGCCAGGGCGAAAATCGGTGATGTTACTGTCCGACGGGTTTAAGTTGTTCACCGAGGATTCGAACGGCAACAAGGAATCCGGCAGAGTTCTCCAGTCTCTCAGAAGCCTTGTCGATATGGCAAACCGTGCATCGGTTGTGATTTACACAATGGATGCCCGCGGTTTACAGACAGCGGGTTTTACCGCTGAAGACGATACTGGTGGCCGAACATCCGAGGAGCTTGACCAAGAGTTCTCGCAACGTCGGAACCAGTTGTTTGATACCCAGGACGGATTGCGCTATCTTGCCCAACAGACTGGTGGTCTTGCCATAATAAACAACAATGATCTAAGCGGTGGTATCCGCAAAATACTCGATGATCAAAGCTACTATCTGATCGGCTACGAACCCGACGACTCGACATTCGACCCGCGAACGCGGCGCTTTAACAAGCTCGAAATAAAGGTAAAGCGGCCCGATGTCAGGGTTCGGTATCGCAGCGGTTTTTTTGGCGTCAGCGACGAAAAGCTTGTGAGGCCCGCTCAGAGTAATGCCCAACGCCTTGTTTTAGCGCTCAGCTCGCCATTTGCGGTTAACGATATCTCGATGAGATTAAACGCCCTTTTCGGCAACGCCGGAAAGGAAGGCTCATTTATCCGGTCACTTGTTCACGTTAATGCTCAGGATCTCACCTTCGAGGAACAGCCTGATGGAAGCAGGAAAACAGTTTTCGACATTCTGGCTGCCGGGTTTGGCGACAACGGCGTTGTCGTCGAGCAGATCTCGAAGACCTATACGATGAGCGTGAAAAAGGAAGCCTACGAAAAGTCGATGAAAACGGGCTTCGTCTATGAATTCACCATTCCAATAAAAAAGGCGGGCGCCTACCAATTGCGAGTTGCGATTCGCGATCATGCAAGTAACAAGGTCGGATCGGCGAATCAATTTATCGAAGTCCCTGATATCAAGAAAAATCGCTTGATAATGTCGGGCGTTGCGCTGGAAAACATAAGTCTAGACACGTGGCAAAAACGCCACGTTGGACAGATTGTGGCGGAAGGTCAGTCGGACCCGCTTATTGATACGTCGCTCAGGCAATTCAAACGTGGAAGCGTTTTGAACTACGGCTTTGCAATTTATAATGTGAAACTGGCGTCTGGCAGAGGTTCCGACCTTAGCTATCAGACGCGGGTATTTCGCGACGGAAAACAGATTTTTGAAGGAAAGTTGCAGCCAGTTCCTGCTCAGGTAGCCGGTGCCGATCCGAAAACAGTCAGATTTGCCGGTTCGCTGAGTTTCGGTACCACAATGCTGCCAGGCGACTATGTCCTGCAGATCACGGTGATCGACAATCTGGCGAAGGAAAAACAGAAGACCGCTACGCAGTTTGTGCAGTTTGAGGTGGTTGAGTAAGAGCGACGCGTTTACGCGTGAGAGGAACATTGGCTATAATCAACGTTTGTTTTACGCCCCAAGGCGGAATCGTTACATGCTAAAGATCAAATCCATCGAACTCACCGAGATCAATCTCCCGCTCGTTCATTTTTTCGAGACCAGCTTTGGCCGGACGTATGAGCGGCGGATAATTTTGGTGCGCGTCGAGGATGTGGACGGTGCTGAGGGTTGGGGCGAGATCACTTGTGGCGAATCGCCGGGGTATTCGGATGAGTGGACAGATTCGGCTTGGGTAACTGCGGAGAAGATACTTGCTCCGATGGTTGTGGGTAAAGAGGTCGAGTCTGCTTCGGACATTTGGGGCCTAATGAAATGGGCACGCGGACATCGGATGGCGAAGGCCGGGATCGAAACTGCCTGTTGGGATCTCGAAGCCAAAAAACTCGGCGTCCCGCTCTGGCGGCACCTTGGCGGCGTCAATCAGACGATCGAATGCGGCGTTTCGATAGGAATTCAGGACAATGTCGCTCAGTTATTAGAGAAGATCCGCGTCGAAGTCGAAGCTGGTTACAAACGCATCAAGATCAAGATCTCGCCATCGTGGGATTACGATGTGATCAAGGCGGTTCGTGCTGAATTTGGCGATATTCTACTGATGGGCGATGCCAATTCGGCGTACACGCTCGCCGACATCGATCTGCTCAAGAGCCTCGACGAATTTAACCTGATGATGCTCGAACAGCCGCTGCCTTACGACGACATCATCGACCACGCCAAGTTGCAAGCCGAGATCAATACGCCGATCTGTCTCGACGAACCAATAAAATCGCCCGAGGATGCCCGAAAGGCGATCGAGCTAAAGTCCGGCAAAATAATCAACCTTAAAAACGGCCGAGTCGGCGGCCATACGCAATCAAAAATGGTCGAAAAGATCTGCCGCGAAGCCGCAATGCCCGTCTGGTGCGGCGGCATGCTCGAATCCGGCATCGGCCGAGCCCACAACATCGCGATCTCGACCCTCGCCGGCTACACAAGGCCCGGCGACGTCTCGGCCTCAAAAAGATATTGGCACGAAGACATCATCGAACCGGCGGTCGAGGTTTCGGCGAGTGGCACGATAACCGCACCGGAAGGGCCGGGGATCGGGTTCGAGGTGAAGCGGGATCAAATTGAAAAAATAACCGTGAGGAGCGTTACGGTTAACGGTTAGTTTTAAAACGCAGAGATCGCTGAGAACGCAGAGACTTGCTTTAAATTTTCTTGGTCAAATGTGACTTTTCTTCTCTGCGTCCTCTGCGATCTCTGCGTTAAAATTTCTTATGAGCAATGAACCAAACAAGATCATCTTTTCGATGGTCAAACTTAGTAAGTTTTACGACAAAAAGCCTGTCCTGAAGGACATTTACCTTTCGTTCTATTACGGTGCGAAGATCGGTGTGCTGGGGTTGAACGGCGCTGGAAAATCGAGCCTGCTCCGCATTATTGCGGGAACGGACAAGGACTTTAATGGCGAGGTTGTGTTTTCGAAGGGCTATTCGGTCGGCTATCTTGAGCAGGAGCCGAAGCTTGACGAGACGAAGACCGTTCAGCAGATCGTTGAGGAAGGCGCCCAGGCGACCGTCGATCTTCTCAAGGAATACGAGGAGATAAATGCCGCATTTGCCGAGCCGATGGATGATGACGCGATGTCGGCGCTCATCGAACGGCAAGGAAAGGTGCAGGAGAAATTAGATCATGCCGATGCGTGGGATCTCGATTCGCGGCTCGAGATGGCCATGGACGCTCTGCGATGTCCGCCGCCGGATGCGGTCATCGGGACTTTAAGCGGCGGCGAGAAACGACGCGTTGCTCTGTGCCGTTTGCTACTGCAAAAGCCGGACATTCTGCTACTCGATGAGCCGACGAACCATCTCGACGCCGAGACCGTTGGCTGGCTTGAACAGCATTTGCAGAAGTACGAAGGCACGATCATCGCGGTGACGCACGATAGATACTTTCTCGACAACATCGCGGGCTGGATACTCGAACTCGATTACGGCCGCGGTATCCCGTATGAAGGTAACTACACGTCTTGGCTCGAACAAAAGAGCACGCGTCTCGCTCAAGAGCAGCGAACCGAAGACAAGCTGCAAAAGACGCTCGAACGCGAACTCGAATGGATCCGCATGGGGACAAAAGGCCGCCACGCCAAAGGGAAGGCCCGAATCAGGGACTATGAAGAACTCGTGGCCACTAAATCCGAAGAGCGTGCCGATACGCTCGAGATCTACATCCCGCCCGGCCCGCGTCTTGGCGATATCGTTATCGAGGCCCATGGCGTTTCTAAATCGTATGGCGACACTGTGCTGTTTGAGAATCTCGAATTCTCGCTGCCAAAAGGCGGCATCGTCGGCGTGATCGGGCCGAATGGTGCCGGTAAGACGACGCTGTTCCGTTTGATCACCGAACAGGAGAAACCGGATTCGGGTTCGTTCAAGGTTGGTGAAACCGTCAAGCTTGGCTACGTCGATCAATCGCGCGACAGCCTCAATGCCGAGAAGACGGTGTTCGAAGAGATCGCTGACAATCTCGACTTCGTTATGCTGGGTAAGCGCGAGATGAATGCTCGCACTTACGTGTCGAAATTCAATTTTTCCGGCCCCGATCAGCAGAAGTTTGTGGGACAGCTCTCAGGCGGCGAACGCAACCGCGT
>JANPDK010000049.1:0-26343 GCA_031431415.1 Acidobacteriota bacterium
TGGCAGCCCGTGGCGCGGCGGAAACAAACGGACGGCCACTTATTTGATGAGAGCCTTTTTATTAATAAATGGCTTTGAGGTCGAATATGAAGTCGAAGAAATGGTTGAAATGGTTTTGGCGGTTGAATCTGATGAATGGAAAGTAGATTAAATTGAAGAATGGCTAAGACCGAAAATTCTTAAGACAACAGAATAATGAGCGATTTTTTCACAACAAACATAGCGGAAGCAGATCCAATTGTAAGCAATGCGATAGACGACGAGGTGCGGCGGCAGACTGATGGATTGGAGTTGATCGCTTCGGAGAATTTTGTCTCTGAGGCGGTGCTTCAGGCGATGGGGACGGTTTTTACTAATAAGTATGCCGAAGGGTATCCGGCGAAGCGTTATTACGGCGGATGCGAGTTTGCCGATGTGGTTGAGAATGTGGCGATCGACCGGGCGAAGCAGATATTCGGGGCCGAGCATGCAAATGTGCAGCCGCACAGCGGTGCGCAGGCGAATATGGCGGTTTTGATGACCGCTCTTGACCACGGCGATCAGATCTTGGGGATGAATTTGTCGCACGGCGGGCATTTGACGCATGGTCATCCGCTTAATTTTTCGGGGATCAACTACAAGGTTGCGGATTACGGCGTTAACAAAGACACCGAGCAGATCGATTACGACGAACTACAAAAGATCGCCGAAGAATCGCGGCCAAACTTGCTTATCTGTGGTGCGTCGGCATATCCGCGAACGATTGATTTTGAGCGCATCGGCGAGATCGCGCAGTCGGTCGGGGCGAAGGTGATGGCCGATATTGCTCATATTGCGGGCCTTGTTGCGGTTGGGCTGCATCCTTCGCCGGTGCCGCATTGTGAGTTTGTGACGACGACTACTCATAAGACTTTGCGCGGGCCGCGTGGCGGAATGATCTTGTGCCGTGAAGACTTTGCGGCGGATGTGAATCGCAGCGTCTTTCCCGGCGTTCAGGGCGGGCCGCTGGTGCATATTATTGCCGCCAAAGCCGTGTCGTTTGGCGAGGCTCTGCGTGATGATTTTAAGGCGTATCAACAGCAGATAATCGACAACGCAAAGGTGCTGGCAAGTACGCTTAGCGATGCCGGATTACGGCTTGTTTCGGGCGGTACAGACAACCATTTGCTCCTTGTCGACGTCTTTATGGATGGCAAAGGAATTACGGGCAAGGTTGCCGAGAAAGCTCTCGACGAAGTTCATATTACTGTAAACAAGAACACGATTCCATTCGATACGAACAAACCGTTCATTGCATCGGGAATACGCCTCGGAACACCTGCTCTGACCACTCGCGGAATGAAGGAAGCCGAGATGAAATTGATCGGCGAGATGATCGCGTCGATCATTCACGAACCGGAATCTGAGGAAGTGAAGGCTCGTGTCAAGCGTGGCGTTGCCGAGATCACGGCGAATTTTCCGATGTACCCAAATCGGCTGAAAGAAAGACGCAAAGAGGCTATATCCGCCGTTTAGATAAATCGATGAAGCGGCATTCGATCCTCACCTTTTGTCTCCTGCTAACCCTGTGCGGAACGACTTTCGCACAGGCCGCTGACCAGCGTAAACTGCCTGACGGTTACGTCAGTGATAATTGCACGGCGTTTCCGGATGGAAACTACGGCGATTGTTGTGTCGCTCACGATAAGGACTATTTCTTTGGCGGAACAAAGGCCGAGCGGAAAGCTTCTGACCAGCGGCTCAAGGAGTGCGTTGTCTCAAAAGGTAACGGGTGGAAACGCCGAATGCTAGGCAATGCAATTTACCTCGGCGTGCGTGTCGGCGGTGTTGGATTTTTGAAGGCCCCGTTTAGCTGGGGTTTTGGCAAGCGATACAAGAAGAAAAACTAGTTCCCGCCCGAATCGTTCTCGGCGTCAAACTGTTCGAGAATATCCCGAGCTTCCTCAGAATCAAATTCGTATGCTTTTTGCTCCAGAGCACCGGCGGCGATACTCGCATAGAGCGGATCGTCGAGCAGTGGGATGAGCGATGCGATGGAAATCATCGCGAGCGTTTCGTATGCGATCGCTCTGATCTGCGGCATCTCGGTCTGACGGACGACCTCGGCGATCTCACCGGCTGAATACCGTTGGGCGAGGTGGTCACCGAGCTTATCGAGGCGGTTATAATCGTTATCTTTGATCGCCCGTTCGGCAAGCTGGATAAATACCTCCGCCGACGCCGATTGTGATTCGAGGACGAGTACGCAGATGTTGGCGAGCTGATTGATCTCGCCGAGTTTGACGGCATCCCTGCGAATTTCAGTAGTTTTCGACTGTTCGTCGAGAGCGGTTAGCAGACGGCTGACCTCCCAATCGGCGTGGGCGTCGTAGAAAAATTTTGGTGTTTTGGGATTTAGAATGTTGGAATTGCCGGCCTGCATGGCACCGACAAGCATATTCTTGGTGACAGGCCTGAGGCCTTCCCAAATGCTTTCAACCTTTCCGCCAAATTCCTTGATCATAATGTCAACCGCTTAAGTTTGCTATCCGCCAACCTAGTTGTCAAGCCGCTTTCTCTGAGCGAGCGAGTCGGTCATTCGCCGTTTTACATCCTCGAGCATCTGCTCAAAGTCAGGTGAATCTTCGTCCACAAACTCGACCAAGGCGAAAGGCGTGGCACCGAGAGACCTGATCTCCCAAGCTATCTCGCCAGCTTCGGGCGGTCGTGAGAACCAAGCCACGTCGACGTCCGAATCGAAGACCGGAACGTCTTTTGGTACTCCCGAAAAGCTTTTTCGCGTTGCGGGCGAAAGCAAAATGCGGCGGAGCAGCCAGCCGTGTTTCTCGTACGTTGCGACGATCTCGCCAAATTCTTGCGGGCCCATCATTTCTTGTTGCTTGCGGGCGGTGCGGTCTTCGAGTTTATCGCCGAATTGGCGGCTGGCCCTTGGGGAGCGGGCCCCTGCGCCATTGCGTTGGCGGCCTCCTTTTCTATCTGGTCGCGGCCCTTTGCGGGCACTTGGAACGTCCCTGAAAACGCGTCGCCCATTCCGAGTTTCCAACCGCCGTCCTCAAAGACAAACGCCACGTCATCCCATTTGCTCTCCCGCGTATTCCATACTTCGAGGGCTCCGAAATTATCCTTGATCCGCTCGTCACGCATCGAGGGAAGGGTGTCAGAGAAAGTAGTTGCCGTAAAGCCGTTCTCATAAGCTTCTTTTTCGGTCTTTTTGAACCTTTCCATCGACATCTTACCGAGTTCGAGGGTCTTTTTCGAGATATTCTTTTTGATCGCTTCGATATCCTTAGATTTGACGGCGGCGAAAAGAGCTTTGTACGCTTCGGTGGGTGAAGCGTGGCCGGTGATGGCCGGCTTCTCTCTTTGGCACGCAAAGGAGGCTGCGATCAAGGCAAGGGTGAACGACAGGGTAAGAATTCTTTGCATAACACATTTGATGATACACGTCATACGGACGCATCTGTGGCCACTCGACATTATATTAGCCGGATGGTGAAAAGCAAATTCTACGCGCAGCCGTGATTTACATCGCGACAAGGCTGTCATATTATCTTAGCGTTCGAGTTAAGGAAGGGTAGAAAATGCGATGAAAGTATGCCCGGCGTGTAGGACACAGTATTCGGATGACACGCTATCATTCTGTCTTCAAGACGGAACTCCACTGGCTTCGGGTTTCGATGTCGAGACGCCGACGGTAACACTCGGCGAAGTCGAAACTGTAGGCGTCCGGCGAGATCGGGTGAACGTACCGATCGACTCGGGCGCTGCTGCGTGGCAACAAAGTCAGGTGACAAATGTAGCGTCGCTGCGGCCGCGCGAGAAACGATCAAACACTGCGATCGCGGTCGCCGCAACTGCGGTCGGAATGCTTTTCCTTTTTGGCGTGATCGGGATCGCGGCTTGGATCTTTTTGAAAAATTCTGGCCAGCAGGTGCAGCAAAACGCTAATAATACGCCGAATAACAAGAACGGCGAGTTGAGCAACGTTTCCCTCGCGACGCCGCAACAGACGGTTTTTGCAACACCGGCCAGCCGAGCTACTTCATCGCCGATCCCGCCGAACACTCCTGAGATAACTACGCCTCCGCCAAGGGCCGGTGACGACGAGCAAGTCAGAAGCGAGGTCTCTGGCCGGGTTTACGACTGGAAATCCATGCTCGAATCGCGAAATTTCAACGGCTACATGGGGAACTACGCCGATACGGTGGACTATTTCACGCGTCGAAACGTTAGCGTCGGAACCGTCCGTGCAGACAAGGCTCGGGCATTCTCGCTGTACAGTTCGATGCGGGTCAATGTTTCGAACATGAGCGTTTCCGTGGGGCCAACCGGCGATACGGCCACTGTCGTTTTTGACAAAGAATGGAATTTTAGCGGCCGCGATACGTCTTCCGGAAAAGTGCAGAGCCAAGTTGGTTTTAGAAACATTAACGGCCGTTGGCTGATAACTTCCGAAAGAGACTTGAAGGTCTATTACAAGCGGTAGGGACGGATGAAAGCTCTTAGATTTACAGGCGGCTCGCTCGAACTTGCCGAAATTCCGCAGGCAAACAAAGGGTCTGAGGCAACGATTCGCGTCCTGAAGTCGGGTATCTGCAATACCGATATTGAGATCGCTCGCGGTTACGGAGGGTTTGAGGGAACGATCGGGCATGAATTTGTCGGCGTCGTTGAAAAGGCTGACGTTGCGCCCGACATGGTCGGCAAACGCGTCGTCGGTGAAATAAATGCGGGATGTGGAACATGCGAAAAATGTATGGGCGGCGATCCGCGTCATTGCCCGGCACGGACCGTGCTTGGTATTGTCGGTCGCGATGGAGCACACGCAGAGTACTTGCAGTTGCCGTCGAGGAATCTGCTCGTTGTCCCGGAAAATTTGTCGGACGAACAGGCCGTTTTCGCCGAGCCGCTCGCAGCGGCCTTCGGAATTACTGAGCAAGTCAATATCACGCCGGAAACGTCAGTCGCCGTTATCGGCGACGGCAAGCTCGGCTTGCTTTGTGCGATGAGCCTCGTGTCGAGTTCACCTGAACTGATATTGATCGGCAAACACCGATCAAAGATGGCAGTGGCGAACAATGTCGAAAGTGTTTTGCTCGGCGATATTCCGCGATCGATGTGGCGGCATTTTGATGTCGTAATAGAAGCAAGTGGTTCGGAATCTGGGTTCGCAACAGCCCTCGATCTCGTCAAACCTCGTGGCAAGATCGTGCTCAAATCCACCTTTCACGGTACGCCGAGGTGGGCGGCGGCGAGAGTTGTGGTCGATGAGATAACTATCGTTGGCTCGCGTTGCGGCCGATTCGCACCGGCTCTCGACCTTCTGGCGAGCGGAGCGGTGAATGTTGAGGGGCTGATCCAAGAAGTAAGACCGTTAGCTCAAGGCGTGGCTGCGATGAACGATGCATCTCAGAAAGGCTCGCTCAAGATATTGCTCGACCCGAGTCGCTAACAAGCGCCAAAACCATCTCCAACTTTGTTATAATTTCGGCAGACAGCGAGAATCGTTTTGTAGGAGTAGTTATGTCAGCACACGTTTCCGTTCGACGTTTTATTTTGGTCGTGGCCGCTTTTTGTGCGATATCGCCCGCGCTTATTGCCCAGCCGGAAAAGGTAGGGAAGGGCTTTTCCGAGATCGCCAAGCGGGTCGAGCCGACGGTTGTCTCGATCGACACAAAGGGCCGCACGCCGCAGCCGACGGCGCGCGGAGAGCAGACGCCGAATGACGGCAGCGATATCATGGATTTTCTCCGCCGCCAGATGCAGCAGCGGCCCGTGCGTGCGGTCGGCAGCGGATTTATCCTCGATAAAAGCGGGTATATCGTGACGAACGCTCATGTCGTCGAGGATGCGGTACGTATCACAGTCAAACTCGATTCGGGGGAGGAGTTCATCGCTCGTGTCGTAGGTACGGATGAATTGACGGATATCGCCGTGCTCAAGATCGATGCAAAGCGCGACCTGCCGACGGTAAAATTCGGTGATTCGGACAAGGCTGAGGTTGGGGATTGGGTGCTCGCGATCGGCTCACCGTTCGGCCTCGCAAAGACAGTCACGGCCGGTATCATCTCACAAAAAGAACGCGAAACTCCGTACGCATCGGCCTTTCAGCGGTTCATCCAAACCGACGCAGCGATAAACCGAGGCAATTCTGGTGGCCCGCTCGTCAATCTTGACGGCGAGGTGGTCGGCGTTAATTCGCAGATCGCGACCTCGACCGGTGACTATAACGGCGTCGGATTTGCACTGCCATCGCGTGAGGCCGAGTACGTTTATGGCCAGATCGTGAAGAATGGCAAGGTGCGTCGTGGGTATCTTGGAGTTTTGCTCGAGTCCGTGCAGGCTGAATTTGCGGCCGTTTACGGGCTGAAAGAGAGGCGTGGTTCGATCATTACCGACGTTCGCGATCGTCAGGGACCGGCCGCGGTTGCGGGTTTGAAGGTCGGCGATGTGATTGTCGAATTTAACGGCCAGCCTGTCCTGAGTTCGCAGGATCTGATCGCAAAGGTTGCAACGACAAATCCTGATCAGACCGTGACAGTCGCGTTCTATCGTGAGAAAGGCGACGCGATGGAGAAACAAACCGCTACCATCAAGCTTGCCGAGCGACCGATCAATAGCCCGACTTCAAACAACAACGACCGCCGCCAATTGCCGGTCGATGGCAAGATCGAGCAGAATCCTTTTGGACTGACGCTAGCCGAAATGACGCCGACGCTCGCCGAACAATACAAACTCGAAGGCCTCAAAGGCCTTGTCGTCAAAGAGATAAATCAGGCAAGCTTTATCGCTGACATCAAGAACGCAAACGGGGCCGACGCCCTCGGCGAAGGCGATCTGATCCAGCGACTCAACCGAGTCACCGTCGCCGATCTCAAGTCATTTAACGACGCAGTCGCAAAGTTAAAGATCGGCGATCCGGTTGTATTGCACGTGCTCACATACATACCGTCAGCACGCGCGGCTCAGTTAAAGATCGTGCAGTTCACAGTAAAATAGAACACATCCAAGCCCGCATTTCGAAAGTCCAATATCCGATGCGTTCGGATTTTGGACTTTCGGCTTTTGGGCTTTAGACTATAGACATATATGGCAACTACGAAAAAAGCGAAAGAAGTGAAAACAACGGTCAAAAAGTATAACAACTTCATCAACGGCGAATGGGTAAAGAGTTCTTCAGGTGAATGGTTTGACAACGTAAACCCCGCGGATACAACAGATATCGTCGGGCGTTTTCCGGCATCGAATGCGGAAGACATCAATGCGGCGGTCGATGCGGCAAAGAATGCGGCAACGCGTTGGCGACGCACTCCGGCACCGAAACGGGCGGAGATCCTGTTCAAGCTCGGTGAGATCCTGCGCGACAATAAGGACGATTTCACACAGCAGATGACCCGCGAGATGGGCAAAGTGTTGAAGGAAGCTGGCGGCGACGTTCAGGAGGCAATCGACTGCACATATTACACCGCTGGCGAAGGGCGTCGTTTGCACGGTTTTACGACGCCGGCCGAGATGCCGAATAAATTTGCGATGTGCGTCCGCCAGCCGGTCGGCATCTGCGGCCTGATCACGCCGTTCAATTTCCCGATGGCGATACCTTCGTGGAAGCTGATCCCAGCATTGGTTTGCGGCAACACCGTAGTTCTAAAATCCGGCGAAGACGTTCCGCTCTCGTCGCTCAACCTCATCAAGGCTTGTGAGCAAGCGGGCATTCCAAAGGGCGTGGTCAATCTCGTCAACGGATTTTCAGAGCCTGGAGCGGCTCTCGTCAATAATCTCGACGTGCGGTTGATCTCGTTCACCGGTTCGACCACTACGGGCCGCATCATTGCCGAGCGTTGCGCTCAGGACAACAAGATCGTAAGCCTCGAAATGGGCGGTAAGAACGCGATCATTGTGATGAATGACGCCGACGTCGATAACGCGGTTGAAGGCTCGCTGTGGGGAGCGTTTGGAACGAGCGGACAGCGTTGCACGGCCTCTTCGCGACTGATCGTTCACAAAAAGATCTACAAAAAATTCTGCGAAAAGCTGGTCGAAAAGGTCAAGCAACTTCGCGTCGGTAATGGCCTCGATAAGAAAACCGAGGTCGGCCCCGTGATCAACGAGCGGGCGATGGACAAGATCCTTGGCTATATTGAGATCGGCAAACTTCATGACAAAGCAACGCTCGCGTGCGGCGGCAATCGCCTGACGAAAGGTGCTTACAAGAACGGCTATTTCATCGAACCAACTGTATTTACCGATGTAAAACGGGGAATGCGCATCGAGCAGGAAGAGATCTTTGGCCCGGTCACGAGTGTCATCCCGTTCTCGACTCTCGACGAGGCGATAGACATCGTAAACGGTGTCCAATACGGTCTCTCATCGGCGATCTACACGCAGGACGTCAATCAGGCGTTCTACGCGATGCAGGAGCTTTATACAGGAATCTGCTATGTGAATTCGGCAACCATTGGCGCTGAAGTTCACCTGCCATTCGGCGGAACAAAAGGCACCGGCAACGGCCACCGCGAGGCGGGAACGCAGGTGCTGGATATCTTTACCGAATGGAAATCGCTCTACGTCGATTACAGCGGCAAACTGCAAAAAGCGCAGATCGATGCGGTGGAGATCTAAATTGGGCGAGTGATCCTTGCTGTTGATAATGGCTTTGAGCCTTTTTGATCTATCGACTTTAAGAAGGTGATGTTGGCGCCGAGATTTAACTTGACCAAGTAGGCCAAGTAGGCCATAATGGCCATGTTATGAAAACAGCTAATATCGCAGAGTTAAAAAACGGACTAAGTGCCTATCTTGCTGAGGTTAAGCGTGGCGGGCAGGTGCTGGTTAGTGAGCGAAATGTGCCGTTCGCTAAGATCGTACCGCTAAGTTACACGGACGATTACGAAGCGGAAGAGATGGAATTGGTCGCAAAAGGTTTAATTACCCTACCAAAAGACACCAGTCCTCTTCCGGACGACTTCTTTGACGATGACGATTTGCCTAGCGTTCCGATGGAAAAGATCCTTGAAGCGATAAGAGAGGATCGTGATGCCCGCTGACGTTGCGTTTTGGGACACGAGCGCGATAATTCCGCTGTTCTGCAATCAGCCGATATCAGCGGATTCGCGCAGGTTGCGAAAGCGCTTTATCGACACGGTCGTCTGGTGGGGAACTCATGTCGAAGTCCACAGCGGGATCAGCCGTTTGCTGCGCGAAGGTAGAATGAGCGAGGGTCAGTCGCTGGCGGCACTCGAAAAATGGGGAAGGCTATATTCGACGGCAAGCATAGTTAGCCCTTCGGAGACGGTTCTGAACATCGCTGCTAGATTAACAGCCGAGTATGGTATCAGGGCTCTCGACGCGTTTCAGCTAGCAGCCGCAATTGTCTGGTGTAACGAACGTCCGAGAAATCGGCCGTTTATATGTGCCGATAAGAGATTGTCCTTGGCGGCAAAGTCTGCTGGGTTTGATGTCATTGAGGTTGGTTAAGTGTTTTCTATTGAGCGGAGGGGACGCTCAAAGATCGGCCTGAGCGTCGCTGGCGATCCCGCCTACGGCAACGACAGCCCACTGTACGGAGCCATGGGCTTCGTCCGTAAATCCGAGAAGAAGTCCGGTTTGACGAGGAAGAAAAAGCCGTAACATTAAACACAATAGTCGTGGGCGTTCGCAGGAGCTTATACAACTACGGCAACGACCCCGGCAAACTCGCCGCCTGGATCTCAGCAAGCCACGTCGAGAAAGCACCGAAGAAAAAGGTTCCGACGCCTTAGGAGAATATATGGGACAGTTATGGCAAAGATTTCGCAAGTGGATTGACGGTGACGAGGCAGAGCACCATCTAGAAAACATGATGGCGGATGCTAAGCCTGGCAGTCCCTCTATGCAGTTTATCGTGCGAGTTGTCGATAAGATTCGGGCCGACCTTGTTTCTGGAACTTATATTCCAAGCACCGATAATTCGCCGGCCTATTTTCCGCCGATTTACTCTGTCTTTTTGAGTGAGTCTGACATGAAAAACTGGTCGGGCGAACGCCTTGAGCACTTCCAAAGCCGTGTCGCCGAGGGCGTGATGAAGAAAATAAATGAGTTAGACAAGAGAAAAACAACGCAAACGGTTCGGATTGAGGTCAAGCCTGATGGAACCCTGAATCCGGGACAAATTCGGGTTCAGTCGTTAAGCGAAACTACAAAAACACAGGGCGAAGGGACTTCTGGAGAGCTTCCGACAGTACACGATACGACCAGTCGTCCTGTTCTCTACAAACTGGAAATACATGAAAACGGCGATTTGAAGGAAACTCACGAAGTATCACAAAAAGAAATCTACGTTGGGCGCGGCGATAAGGCAAAAATCAAGTTAACGGGGGACGACCGAATCGGCCGTATACACGCGAGCTTGATATTTGATGGCTCTGGATTATCCGTAATGTCAATGAATGATAATCCCACGTCGATCCAAGGTGAGTTTCTAGAGCGCCGTGAGCGACGGACGCTTTCTGACGGTGACCCGATTGATATTTATCATTTCAAGTTGATTCCGAGGTTATAGACAAAATGGTTTTTCGAGCAAATGACAAATTCGGTGATTACACGCTTCTAGATCGCTTCGGAATCGGTGGATCAGGAGAGGTCTGGCTCGTCGAAAAAGAGACCGACTATAGCGCGGCCCAATACGCGTTAAAAATACTACATGGCCAAGCCAGCAGTAGCGAGAAGAATATCCGCGCCGAGGCAGAAAACTGGTCTCGGCTTTCCAATCATGCTCACCCGCACATCGCTCCTTTCGTTGACCTGATAATCCACGAAGAAGATCAAATAGGATTCGTAAGCCATTATTACGATGAAGGAAGTCTTTCCGATTATCTCAAAAAGAATTCTATCAACGTCGAAACTGCCGTGGATTTGACAATCGACATTCTAAAAGGCGTTCAGCACAGCCATGATTATGAGGTTATTCATCGCGACTTAAAGCCGGCAAATATTCTGCTCAATAAAGGCGAACCGTTGCTGATAGATTTCGGAATCTCCCGGTTCATATCGGAAAACATGAGCCTAAGAACTATTGGCTATTCCGGCACTCCAGAATACTCTTCCCCGAATGCCCTAAAAGAGGGGATCGAGAAAGCAGACGATGTTTGGTCTGTAGGAGTAATGCTATATGAGATGCTAGAAGGACGACTGCCATTTGACGCCTCCGATCTTCAACTTCGAGAAGCAATTCAGCGCGACTCGCCACGGCCATTCGAAAAGGACTTATCCAACACGCTGAGACGGATAGTACTTAAAGCTCTGGAGAAAAACCCATATAAACGATTTTCTTCGGCGGATGAAATGCGTATCGCACTCGTCCGATACAAAGCTACGGAAGAGGCCCGTAAACGAGCCAGAGAGGATTGGGACGTTATTGTTCGTCGAATAGTCCCAGGTGATTCTTACGAAGAAGAATTCCTTGACCTCTACGGTGACATCTTTCCAGACGATGGCACGTTCCTACCTCGACATCACATGAGAGAAATGCTCGAGGCAGATATGCCTAATCGGATAACCAAAACCCACAATATCCCATTGATCGCGACACGAAACGAAGAGCTACTAGGGTTTATCGTCTGCTGTTATTACGAGGAGACAAATATGGCCTTTATTCCGTATTTTGCGGTGAAGCCCGGCGTAAGCACTTCGTTTGAGACATCCCGCCACCTAGTGGAAAAACTTTTTAAGATTCTTTATTACGATAAGGAATGTGATTATGTGCTTTTTGAGGCTCAGGTCCTTGACTCAATGCCAGCAAGGCTTGATAAGTTTGCAATGTTGTCAGGCAAACTAGGCCTTGATGTGCGGAGATTTGATATTGAATACGAGGGGCCGAAGCCTTCTCTAGATAAGGCAGTAGATGGCAATCTAATGTTTTTCGGAATTGGAATACGCAAGGATATCAACGACCTAATGCTCAAGAATCAGATGGCGGCAATCCTCGAATTCGTATATATAAAGGTTTACGGAGACGTCTACGAAGTGGGTAGCAAAGATTTCCTAGAGCATCACGCCCATCTTCAAGAGCATCTTCAGAGAATCGTTGCCACGCTTCCTAATGAAGTCGAAACGCTGGTCCATGAATAAAGACTAGGACAACGACATTCCACTAACGCTAAAAGAAAGGTATTAAGACGATGAAAACACTGATCAAAAACGGGCGGGTTGTTACTGCGGTGGACGACTATCGGGCGGATATTTTTATTGACGGCGAGACGGTGACGACTATCGGCAAGCGGCTGGATATGGAGGCGGATGTTGTGCTGGACGCTTCGGGGCGGCTGGTGATACCGGGCGGGATCGATCCGCATACGCATATGGAGCTGCCGTTTGGCGGGACGTTTGCGTCGGACGATTTTTTTACCGGGACGCGGGCGGCGGCGTTTGGGGGGACGACGACGATCATTGATTTTGCGGTGCAGACCAAGGGCGAATCGATGACTTCGGGCGTCGATGCGTGGCACAAAAAGGCCGAGGGCAAGACGGCGATCGACTACGGGTTTCATCTCATCACGACCGAGTTTGAGGACGGCGATGAGAAAGAGATGTACAAGCTGATGGACGAGGGCATCACGTCGTTCAAGCTGTTTATGGCGTATCCGGGCGTGTTTCTGGCGGACGACGCGACGATCTTTCGTGCGATGTCGTCGGCGGGGAAACGCGGCGGCCTCATCTGCATGCACGCCGAGAACGGCATCGTTATCAACGAGATCATTAAACGATTCCTTGCCGAGGGCCGCACCGCTCCGAAATATCACGCTTTGACGCGTCCGACCATTGCCGAGGCCGAGGGTGTCCATCGCGCCATCGCAATAGCCGAGATGGCGGAGTCTCCGGTTTATATCGTTCACCTTTCGTGTACGGATGCTTTGAATCAAGTAAGGCAGGCGAGAGATCGCGGCATTCCGGCATTTGCCGAGACTTGCCCGCAATATCTTTTCCACTCGATCGACGATTACGGCGACGGTTGGGAAGGTGCGAAATATGTAATGACGCCGCCGCTGCGTGAGAAACACAACTGCGCCGAACTCTGGAAAGGCCTCAAGATGGACGACCTCCAAGTCATCTCAACCGACCATTGCCCGTTCTGTATGAAGGAACAAAAGGAATTGGGTATTGACGATTTCTCCAAAATACCGAACGGTGCTCCCGGCGTCGAGAACCGCATGAACCTCATCTACAACGGCGGGGTGGTTGAGCAGCGGATCTCTTTGAATCGCTTTGTCGAGCTGACCTCGACCGCTGCGGCGAAGATGTTCGGCCTTTTTCCAAAAAAGGGTACGATCGCCGTCGGCTCCGATGCCGACATCGTAATTTTCAATCCAGACACAGAACACACCTTCGGCGTTGATGCTGAGCATATGAATGTCGATTATTCGTCCTATGAGGGCTGGAAAGTAAAAGGCAAAGTCGAGACCGTCCTTTCACGCGGCCGCGTTGTCATTCAGAACGGCGAACACACGGGAAAGATGGGCGACGGGCAGTTCATCAAACGCGGCGAGTGTGTAAAGATCTAACAAAAATGGCGTTCATCGATTTCCCCGATGAACGCCCCATGAGGGTTCCCTCCAGAGAGCTTCTTAAATCCGCTAACGCACGATCACGACCTGGCCGTCGAGGTACCGTGCCTTTATTGGGTTCCCAAATGAATCCGAAATTTCCCGCTTCGCGAGTGAGTCGGTAAGCCTGAAAGACGATGTTTCGGTTTTTGCATCGGCTGATACGTCAAACGTCACGAACATGATGGTTCTCGGCGTTGCCGAAGCTGTCACAGGTTCCGTGGAATCGATCAGTATTCCCAGGCGACCAGCCTCGAGGGAATTGACTGTCAGCACCGCGTCAGTCGGGATCGCGTTGCCTATGGAAACCCGCGGGTTTGAATATATGCTGGCGTCGTACTCCAGAGTAAAGCTAGTCGCGACTTCGTCACCGAAGGGAACCATTTCGACCGGGATCGTGACGGTTCGTTCGTCGGATATTTCTGCCGAGCCGACTCGGATCGCACGGGTGAATAAGTATTCAAATAACCCATCGACGAGATCAAAGACACTCAACGGGGCCACCGGACCGCCCGCGTCGGTGAGGGGGTCAAGGCCGGTTGCGTACCGTCTGGCCTGGGTCACGTCACCCGAAGCGAGCCCGCCATCACCAAATGTTCCTCTCGGAGCCGCATCGGCTCTTTGAAACTCGTTCGTAGCGGGGTTCGGGGTGTCCAGGCCCGTCACAAATCGCCGCATCTGAACCACGTCAACCGAAAGTACCTGACCGTCGCCGCTTGTTCGCGGTGAAACATCACTTTCAAACCCGCCGCCCGGTGTTGGCGTAGCCGTTGGCGTGGCCGTGGGTGTAGCCGTTGGAGTATTGGTCGGCGTCGCGGTCGGAGTGTTAGTCGGCGTTGCCGTTGGAGTCGTTGTTGGGGTTGCCGTCGGAGTATTCGTAGGCGTTGCCGTAGGAGTGTTAGTTGGCGTCGCAGTTGGCGTCGCCGTCGGCGTGTTTGTCGGGGTGGCGGTTGGAGTATTTGTCGGTGTTGCAGTTGGAGTGTTTGTAGGCGTAGGCGTCGGAGGAGCGACGCAATTGCCGAGACGGATCGAGACGTTGTTTGAGGCCTGGTTGGCCGAGGCAATATCCTGTTTGCCGTCACCGTTAAAATCACCGACGGCTACTGAATGAGGATTCGATCCGACGCTGACGTTTGTCGGAACGCTAAAACCTCCGAGCCCATTGCCGCGATGGATCGACACGTTGTTTGAGCCATTATTTCCAACTGCGAGATCCTGTATGCCGTCGTTATTGAAATCTCCGATGACGGTCAAACGAGGCGAAGCTCCGGCGCCGATATTTGTCGTGCCGCCAAATGTTCCATTACCATTACCAAGCCGGATCGATACGTTATTCGAATCCCGATTGGTAACAGCAAGGTCCTGATTGCCGTTGCCGTCGAAATCGCCAACCGCAACCTGCCCGAACGGATTCGTTCCTGCGATGACATCGGCTGCATTGCTAAAGCCGCCGAGCCCGTCGCCGAGGCGGATCGAAACCTTTGCCAGGGTTTCGTTGGCCGCCGCAAAGTCCTGATTGCCGTCATTATTAAAATCACCAACGGCCACCGAAATGATCGCCGGCCCCGCCGCGATATTTGCCACGCCAGCAAAGCCGCCCGCTCCGTCACCGAGACGGATCGATACCGTGCTTGAGTTGTAGTTGGCTGCGGCGATATCCTGCCTGCCGTCATTGTTGAAATCGCCGATAGCGATTGAGAAGGCCGCAGATACGATGGATACGTCGGCCACGCTGCTGAATGCTCCAGATCCGTCACCGAGCCTGACAGAAACCGTTGCCGAACCGGAATTGGCTGTGGCGAAGTCCTGCCTGCCGTCATTATTAAAATCGCCCACGGCAACAAAAAAGGGCTCGGCACCCACAGCTACGTTTGTTGCACCGCTAAAGGCTCCGAGTCCGTCGCCGAGGCGGATCGATACCGTGTTAGAACCATAATTAGCCGTGGCAACGTCCTGTCTTCCGTCGTTGTTGAAGTCACCGACGGCAACGGAAAGAGTGTTGAGACCAACGCCGACATCCGGCGCATTTGTAAAACCTGACGTTCCGGTGCAGACCGTCCCGCTGGTCACCGACAGCGTAAATGTGGTTGTAGTCATTCCGCCCGGGCCAAATGCCCTGACCGTTACAGGATAGACTCCGGCCGGATGCGCATTCGTCACGCGCACCACTCCCGTTGAGGGATTGGCCTCCAATCTGCCCTTGAAACTCGTGTTTGTCGTGACACTGATGCTCGTCGTGTTGGTGGGAGCTGCGCTTGGCGTGATCGTTGTATTCGCACCTATGACAACACTCGTATTCGCATACGTCCCAAGCGTCGGAGGAATGACGCAATTGCCGAGACGGATCGAGACGTCGCTGGCTCCCCCGCGGTTGCCGACGGCAATGTCCTGTTTTCCATCGTTGTTGAAGTCCCCGACGGCTATCGATAAGGGATTGGTTCCCACCGCAACGTCGGACACTATCGGCGTCGTAAATCCTCCGCTGCCATTTCCGTGACGGATCGAGACCGTATCGTTCGGGGCATTTCTCACGGCAGCAATGTCCTGATTGCCGTCATTATTGAAATCTCCGATTGCGATTGCGACTGGTGATGTGCCAACCGTGACTTCGGCGACCGCGGGCGGCGTGAATCCCCCGCTGCCGTTGCCAAGACGTATCGAGGCATTAGACGAGTTTTGGTTGACGGTGGCAAAGTCCTGAAAGCCGTCGCCATTGAAATTGCCTATTGCCACTTTTTGAGGGCTGGTTCCCACGGCAACCTCAGGAACCGCAGGTGACGTAAATCCTCCGCTGCCGTCGCCGAGACGGATCGAGACGTTGTTTGAGTTTTGATTGGTTACTGCAATGTCCTGAAAAGCGTCACCGTTAAAGTTGCCAATTGCCAGAGATCCGGGAGCAGGTCCCACCGTCATCTGCGGAACAGCCGGTGACGTAAATCCTCCACTGCCATTGCCCAGACGTATCGATACGTTGTTGGAGCCTTGGTTAGCTGTCGCAAAATCAGGGTTGCCGTCGTTGTTGAAGTCGCCGGACGCGATCGATACAGGAAAGGAACCAACCGCAACTTCTGGCGCTGCGGGCGACGAGAATCCGCCACTCCCATTTCCGAGTCGGATCGAAACATTACCCGAATTTTCGTTTGTAACGACAAAGTCCTGATTCCCGTCATTATTGAGATCGCCGACCGCAACCGAAATGGGAGATGAGCCAACCGCGACCTCTGGGACGGCCGGCGATGTGAATCCGCCACTGCCATTTCCCAAGCGTATCGAGACGTTACCAGTTTGGTTAGCCGACGCAAAGTCCTGTTGGCCGTCATTATTAAAATCCCCTATCGCAACCGAGCGTGGGTTAGTGCCCACACCGATCTGCGGCACGGCGGGCGAGATAAAGCCCGGGGTCCCGGCGCAGGCCGTTCCGCTCGTCACGGTCAGGTTGAATGTCTGCGTCGTCATGCCGCCCGGGCCAAATGCCTTGACCGTCGCCGGATATACTCCGGCCGGGTGAGCATTCGTCACGCGCACAATACCGGTAGTCGGGTTTGCCTCCAATCTGCCCTTGAAACTTGTGTTTGTCGTGACATTGATGCTCGTCGTGTTTGTCGGAGCGGTACTTGGCGTGATCGTTGTATTCGCGCCGAGCGTGACACTCGTATTCGCATACGTCCCAAGCGTCGGCGACTCGGCGTTGAAGAGAAGCGAGAATGCCCGTACCGACCCTGTGTCGTCACCGGCGTTGTCCGAGACGTTAATAACCCAGTTTCCATTCGCGTTTTGTCCGTTAAAGGCACTTAGAGGATTGTTGGGAGAAAAATTGCCGACCGGAAATGCCAATGCCGTATTACACGGACCACCGGCAGGATTAGCCTGGACCTCGACCGAGGGCAACCCGCCATCGTCGTTCAGAGTCGTTCCGAACAGGTTGTTGTTATTGCAGCCTATCGCTGTCGTTGGCACGCCCGGACGGTCAAATACGGTGACGGTCGTTCCACCCGGCGAAGTAACTTTCCAGATCAAGTCTCCAACCCATGAATGATTCATGCCAACGGTAGTTGACGCAGGGTCAGCACTTGCCATCGTGCCGTCAAACCGGAAGTTCAGGTCGGCAATTGTTCCAACCCCGCTGACGGGAAGGTTGATGTTCACACCGGCAGGAATATTGTCGGGCACTGCCACTGGTGGGCCGGTATAGCTGACGGTTACCTGAGGGGCCTCGCCTACCGACGGAGCTAACTGAGACACCGTCATTGTATGAACATCGTGTACTCCGCCTATAGCCTGAGAGCCGGCCTCAACAACGGCCCTTATTCCAAAAGCAATTCCGGAAACCACAACAACTATAGAAATGAACCTGACAACCAATTTAGCGATCTTCATGATTTTCTCTCTCTGCATGTGTTTAGAACTTATTCTCCAAGCTGACGTGTAGCCGGAAAACGGTCGATGGCGTCCCTAAGTGACGGAAGACAGACCATCACTGCGCCCGAAACGATCTCGGCAAAGTGGATCAGGTTGGCCTCGATGTGTCTGAAGATGGTTCGCTGTGAAACGCCGAACATGACCGCGGCGTGTGCGGCGGTGATCATTGCCGAACGGCACTCGGAGCAGTCCATTTGTTCGCCCAGCGTTGAGCGATGAATCGTGTATCTGCGGTCGGTGGCTACTGACATCTCGTATGTGCGCTTGATTTCCATATGATTCGGGCGTAAATTTATCGGCTACAGGGCACAATTTAGTTTTTCGGCATGAAAATGTCTGGATGAAAAGCGGATGTTTTTTAGATATTTTTTGGATAGCTGTAAAGCATAGAAAACACAGGTGTTTTACCAGTTCGAAAATTTTCGTCTAGATGCGAAAGGCCGCCGTTTATGGTCTGGCGAGGATCTCGTCACGCTCGCGCCAAAGGAATTTGAACTCCTCGTTTACTTCGTCGAACATCCCGGCGAACTCGCCGCAAAGAACGACCTACTCGATTCGATCTGGTCGGATGCCTATGTCGAAGAAGCGACCTTGGCCCGCAATGTCTCGTGGCTGCGGGACAAGCTTGACGCGGCGGCGGGCGGCAAGCGGCTGATCGAGACCGTGCCAAAGCACGGCTATCGTTTTGTCGGTGATGTAACTCAATTATTTGAAAATGGCGACGCGCTCGTGATTGACGAGCAGGCTCGTCATCACATTCGAGTTGAGGAAACGCTCAGCATCCACGCCACTCCGGTCGCGCCCGAGACAAAACGGCTCACCGGCCTTCGTATCGTCTCGCTACAGAGGCTTGGGTTTGCCGTAGTTACTGCCATTGCGGTCGCGGGGATCGGCTACTTCGGATATCAGAATTTCGTCAAGGAACAAAGGACACACGCGGTCGTGGCGGAGCAGGTCAGGCCGTTGACCGGGACGTTTGGGCGCGAGGATTCGCCTGCATTCTCGCCAGACGGCAAACAGATCGCCTACGCATGGGACGGCGACGAGGGCAACTGGGACCTTTACGTCCGGCTGGTCAGCGGGAGCGATCCGCTGCGACTGACCAGTAGTGAACAACAAGAGCACTTTCCAGTCTTTTCACCGGACGGGTCGCAGATCGCCTTTGTCCGCGATAATAAGACATTTGCTGAGATCCGCATCATGCCCGCTCTCGGCGGGCCGGATCGCCTCGTGACACGGGTTTTCTCAAACTCGTATAGCATCTCCTTTTCGGCGGACGGGCAGCATCTGGCGGTCATAGATACTGAAACCTCGGCATATGGCGGCCAGTATGTGATCTATTTGGTCAACGTCCAGTCCGGCGAACGCCGGCGGCTGACCGCGCCCGGTGACTTTGTGGGCGAGACGACGCCTCGCTTCGCGCCAGACGGCAGGAGCGTTGCATTCGTCCGTCTGATCAAGGACAAAGGCATGGAGCTTTTTGTCGTACCGTCGAGTGGCGGCGAACCTCGGCGGCTCACATCTGACGAGGCGACCGTTCACTCGGCTGCCTGGAGCCCCGATTCGCAGTCGATATATTTCATATCGCTGCGCAGCAGCAACCACGCCAATCTGTGGCGGATACCAGCCGCAGGCGGCGAGCCTGAGTTCGTCTCGACCGGCAGCGACGACCTGTGGGTTGTTGCCGCATCGCCGGACGGCAAGCATCTGGCTTATGTCACCGGCAAGCCACGGGAAACGATCTGGCGTGTGTCGGGAAGCGAAGAGAAACCGCATAGATTCGCCATGTCGCCCAGTGGCGACCAATTGCCTCGATTCTCGCCCGACGGCACGCGGCTCGTCTTCTTCTCCGACCGTTCGGGTAAGTACGAGGTTTGGACTAGCAACGCAGACGGAAAGAATGCGCGGCAGATCACAGGCGTTCCGGGCCAGGCGTCATTTGACAGGGGGCATTGGATCCCGGATTTCTCGCCCGATGGATCGCATATCACGTTTTACAATATCGAGGGCGACCGGTCTTATATTTACACTGCTCCGGCTGATGGCGGAGCTATGCGCCGTCTGACCTCCGGCGACTCAAATGTCTGGTTTCCTGCCTGGAGCGCGGATGGGAATTGGATCTACTTCACATCCGACCGGTCGGGCGAATATCAGGTCTGGAAAGTTCCGTCGTCAGGGGGCGAGGCCGTCCAGGTCACAACGACCGGCGCGATCATGGCTACGCCGGCACCTGACGGCAAAACGCTCTACTTTGTGAAATGGAATGAACACGGTGCCCTTTGGCGGCTGTCGCTCGACACCGGTGTAGAAGAACTTGTGGCTGATATTAACGCCGCCGGATTTACAAATATCTGGACAATTTCAAAAGCCGGCATCTGCTTTCTGACCGGAAAGGTCATCATCGGGGCTTTCGATGTGCACCCGGAGGACGTGGAGAACAAATTCTACGACTTTGCCACCGGACGGATACGCGACGTCGGAGGCAAGCTCGATAAGCGTCTCGGTCTTGTCAAACCTTGCTCGACCGTGGACGGAAACACCTTCCTCTTCTCAGCGACCGAAACCGGCACCAGCCGCATCATGCTTGTTGACCTACCGCACTAAGCGGCCGAGTCATTGCCCGCGTGTCATTCACGCCGGAAAACAGGGCGATGGGCAGTTCATCAAACGGGGAACCTGTGTTAACTTGTAGCATCAAATAAGATCTACGAATAACATGGGCGCAGAAATAGAGATCGGCTCGTCGATCGGGCATTACCGTATTGTTTCCAAGATCGGAGCGGGTGGAATGGGCGAGGTTTACCTTGCGCATGACGCACGCCTTGATCGTAATGTGGCGGTCAAACTGCTGCCGGCGGATTTCGCGAAGGACGAAGACCGTCTGCGGCGATTTGAACAGGAAGCAAAGGCGACCTCCGCGCTAAATCATCCAAACATTCTCACTGTTTACGACATCGGCGAACATAAGGGCTCGCCGTTTATCGTCGCCGAATTGCTCGACGGCGTGGAACTGCGTGAGCGTCTTGACGAAGGTTCTATCCCGCTCAGAAAAGTCACCGAATACGCTCAGCAGATCGTCAGCGGGCTGTCGGCGGCGCATGAGAAAGGCATTGTTCACCGTGATCTGAAGCCGGAGAATCTGTTTGTTACGAAGGACGAACGCGTCAAGATCCTTGATTTTGGACTCGCAAAGCTGCGCGAGCCTAGTACCAACATCCACGGTTCTGAGGATGCGACGCGGCGGGCGATGACCGATCCGGGCGTGGTGATGGGCACGGTCGGGTATATGTCGCCGGAGCAGGTTCGTGGGCAGATGACCGATCATCGCTCCGATATATTCAGCTTTGGCGTGATCCTGTATGAAATGCTGACGGGGAACAGGGCCTTTCAGGGTGATTCGGTGGTCGAAACGATGAACGCGATCCTCAAGGACGATGTGCCTGAGTTTGATGATGATGACCGTCGGATCCCGGCGTCGTTTGAAAAGATAATGCGGCGGTGTTTGGAAAAGAAGCCGGAGCATCGCTTTCATTCGACGCACGATCTGGGCTTTGCTCTCGAAGCGATGTCGATGTCCACTTCAACGGGCTCGAGCCGGACGCAAGCCCTGCAGATACTGGATACAGCGGCGGTGTCGACACGTTCCGGCTGGCGTGACCGCATCTGGATGATCGCCGCCGGGGCGTTGGCGCTTATCTTGATCTCGTTTGGCACGTGGGTATTGCTCAGGCCGGCACCGGCACCGCCGCCATTTGTCTCGCTCGACGTGGCGGCTTCGCCGGGATGGGTGACAAATGGGACAAGCTTCCTTTCACCGGACGGTTCGCGGCTGGCCTTTACGGCTGAACAAGAGAAGGGTAAGTCCCATTTATGGCTGCGGATACTGGCGACCGGTGAGAGTCAGATGGTCGCGGATTCCGAAGATGCATCCGCTCCGTTCTGGTCGCCGGATGGGGCCGAGATAGCTTATTTTACGGCCGATCGTCTTCGAGCGATCAACCTCGCTGCTGGCCGGTCCCGGGTGATCTGCGATGTCACCGGGAACCGAAAGGGAGGCACATGGAATGCCGGCGGCGTGATCGTTTTTGCGACCGAACATGGCGTGCCGCTGCGCCGCGTCAACGCCGATGGCAAATCACTCCCTTCGGACCTGCCGCAAAAAGGATTCAGGCCGTTCTTTTTGCCGGACGGCAGGCATTTCCTGTTTACGGGAATGGGCGAGCTACCAGGAAGCGCGTGGGGCATTAAGGTTGGCGATCTTACGACTAATGAGACCAAAGAGATCGGGGCGGACGGGGCTGAGCCTAAATACGCCGACGGCTATCTCTTTTTCGTTCTCGATGGCGGGATCAAAGCGCAAGTTTTCAACCCCGGATCTTTCAAGCTTTCGGGCGAGCCCGTACCGGTCGCGGACATCGGCAGACACAACGGCGCTACGGGCAGGAATTTCAGCGTGGCCGCAAACGGGCTGATAGCATTTCGAAGCGCGTCCGAGGGAGTACGGGAGATCGCCTGGTATTCGCGCGACGGCACCCGCACGGTTGTGGGTGAACCGGGCAACGTGCGCAACCCGTTATTTTCTCCTAATGATTCAATGATCGCGCTCCAACGGGGCGCAGACATCTGGCTGTTTGACACAGTGCGCGGCACCGGGCGAATGTACGCCTCGGGAAAGCCGACTGGAGCGCTTTCGCCAATGTGGAAACCCGACGGTAGTGCGGTTCTGTTTGTCAGGCGGTCGGTCGGCGTAGTTGAGAAACCTATGAACGGTGGATCCGAAAGAACGGTTATTCAAGCAAAGGGTGGTTTCCCCTTCATTACCCAGATGATCAGTGACGGCCGGGCCCTCGGTTTCCGAATAAGGGAAGGAAACCGGGATATTTGGATCCGGTCCTCGACTGGTGAAGAAGCGTATTTCGCCCAGTCAACGGGGAACGAAACGCAGCCCGCACTCTCGCCTGACGAGCGTTGGCTGGCCTACGTTTATTCCGAGAATGCGGAAAGCGACACGATCATCTTCATCGAAAGCTTTCCGAACGGCGGCCAGAAAGTACGCATTTCCGGGGATATCGGCGGTGTCCAACCGCGATGGCGCCGTGACGGCCGCGAGCTATATTTTGTCGCGACTGACGGAAGCCTGATGGCGGTCACGGTCGAGGAAACGGGCGGCATACTCAAGGTCGGGACGCCAAAGGCTCTCTTCAAAACGACGATCGAGCCCGGAAGCGGCCTTGGAACCCGTTCGAGCTATGACGCAACCCGCGACGGATCGCGTTTCTTTGTGACCGAGACCAAAAAAGACCCCGGCGCCGACACCCAACCCGTAACAGTACTCGTAAACTGGCAAAGCATCGTGGCAAAAAGATGACATTAACCGAAGGCACAAAATTAGGAAGATACGAGATCCGCTCGCTGGTCGGCGTTGGCGGACTCCTGACAGTATTGCTGTTGGCCGCACTCACGGGGATTGTCGCGGCGGACGGTACCGCGCGGATTCAGGCTTGGCGAGAGCATGTTCGGTTGCTGGAAAGTTCGCCGTTTCGCGCAATGCATTGGCAGCCGTTGGGGCCGTCGATGCAGGGAGCTAGGATCGAGGCTTTGGCGGTTCCTTCGCCCGGGTCAAGCACGATCTATGCCGGGCCTGGTGCGGGCAACGTCTGGAAGAGCGTGAATAACGGGATGACCTGGCAGCCGATCTTTGAGCACGAATCGGCATTTGCCATCGGCGACATCGCGATCGCGCAATCAAATCCTGAGATCGTCTGGGTCGGCACCGGCGAAGTTCAACCACGCCACAGCGGCCCGGCATATTCCGGAACCGGCGTTTTTAAGTCAGTAAACGGCGGGCGTTCGTGGGAAAACATGGGGCTTTCCGATACCTTTCACATCGGTAAGGTCGTCATTCATCCGAAAAACCCTGATGTGGTTTACGTGGCGGCGATGGGGCATTTCCGTTCGTCAAACGCCGAGCGCGGCGTTTTTCGCACGACCAACGGCGGACGAACGTGGGAAAAGGTGCTCTACATCAGCGAGCGAACCGGCGTGATCGATCTGGTGATGGACCCGTCGGATCCGAAGACGATGTTTGCGTCCGTCTGGCAATTGACAAGCGGGCCTGAAAGCGGCATCTATCGCACGACCGATGGAGGCAACAACTGGAAGCGTCTGGCAGCGGGATTGCCGGCCGGGCCGATCGGCCGGAGCGGGCTCGATATCGCGGCCAGTAATCCGCATGTGATCTATGCGTTTATTGACAACTGGGAGCCGTGGAAACCAGCGGCCACGGGCGATCAGCAACGAAAGATCGCTGGCGGCGAAGTCTATCGTTCGGCCGACCGCGGCGAAACGTGGCAGAAAGTTAACACTGAGGATATCTATCAGGTCTTTGGCATCTACGGCTGGAAGTTTTGCGACGTCCGCGTTTCGCCCGATAACGAGAATGAGATCTACATCCTCGGCAATCGCGCCTTTCACTCGACCGATGGGGGGAAAACTTACAAGCGTATCGGCGAAACCATCCGACGCGTCAACAAGACCGAAGGCACGGCGATGCATCTCGATCATCACGAACTGTGGATCGACCCGGCCAATCCTGATCGTTTGCTGCTGGGCAACGACGGCGGCGTGCATATGTCGTACGACCGCGGCAGCACATGGCTGCATTTGAATAACATACCGATCGGGCAGTTTTATTTTGTATCGGTTGATATGCAGGATCCGTACACGATCTTTGGCGGTACGCAGGATGATGGTGCGCTCTATGTCGCTTCGGACGAGCGGCCCGATGATCTGCCGGCTGCGAATGACGCCTGGCGGCACGTTTGGCTGGATATGTGGACCGGAGGAGACGCATTTGTAACGCTGCGTGATCCGACCGATCCGCGATATGTGTACTACGAACATCAAAACGGCGATATGCGGCGTATAAATCTCGCCGCCGGCATTCCGTTCTCCGGCGGGCCAGCCACCGAGAGTATTCGCCCGCGGGCACCGGCCGGCGAGGCTCCCTGGCGATTTAGCTGGTACACGCCGTTCTTTATCTCACGACACGAGCCGCGAACGCTGTATGCCGGTGCCAACGTCGTCGTCAAATCGACCAATCGCGGCGCGCAATGGCGTGCGATCAGCCCGGATCTGAGCGACCCGGCAGGTGATGAACGCGCCGCTGTTCCAACCGGAACGATCACCATGCTCGCCGAATCACGCTTTGCTCCGGGCATCCTCTACGCCGGAACAGAAGGCGGCAATCTCCATTTGACGCGGGACGACGGCAAAACCTGGAAAAAGATCAGCGAAGGTTTGCCAAAGAAGTGGATCAGTCGCATTGTCGCGTCTGATCACGATGCAGCGACGGTTTATGTCTCGATGACCGGATATCGCGAAGACGATTTTACCGCCTATCTCTATCGCTCGACCGACTACGGAGCAACATGGACATCGATCGTAAATAATCTGCCCGCAGAATCGATAAATGTCGTTCGCGAAGACCCGCAGAACGCAAATCTTCTTTATCTCGGTACGGACGCGGGTGTATATGTTTCGCTGGATCGAGGAGCGAAGTGGCAATCACTATGTGCCGATCTGCCAACGACGCCGGTACACGATCTGGTCATTCATCCCAGCGAACACGAACTAACTATCGCTACCCACGGCCGCAGTATGTTTATGATGGATGTCCGTCCATTACAGGCGATGACCGATCAGGTGAGATCGGCTGACCTTCATGTTTTTGACGTCCGTCCGGTCACGCTCAAGTGGCGCGTGGCCCGCGAGATCGAACCCTTTCCCCCACGTGGCCGCGCCCGCATCCATTTCTGGTTGAAGCAGGCGCAGAAAGTCACGATAACCATCGCCAATGCTGAGGGGCAAGCGGTCCGTACGCTTCAAGCAACGGGTTTGGCGGGGATCAACGATGTGGTGTGGGATACCCGGACAGACAAGGCCAGAGAAGCAACGCCGGGCGTTTATCAGATAACGGTTGCTGCCGGCGGACGGACAGCTTTGACTAATGTAATCGTAAAACCGGCGATGTGATGACGCTCTACAAAAGTGTTCGGCCAGCTAAAAATCCTGTGTTCTTTAGGATATTTGCGTTAGACTCTACGAACAATGAAATGCCCTAAATGCCAAGAAGGTATTCCCGGCAGAGGCTCGTCTTGCTCCGCGTGCGGATTTTCGTTTGACTCGGCGACGCAGATGTTGGAGCCGTCGGGCGAGGCACCGTCGATCCACTCGACAGAATCCTCAGACGGCGGCAGCTTTCGTCCCGGCGAGATACTTGCGGAGCGTTACCGCATGGTTAGCCTGCTTGGCCGGGGCGGGATGGGCGAGGTTTATCGGGCGGATGACCTGAAACTGGGCCAGCCGG
>JANPDK010000050.1:0-24801 GCA_031431415.1 Acidobacteriota bacterium
CGCTTTTGACCGTCGCGTTGTTTTTCAGCGCCACCGCCTTACCCGCGAGTACGGGTTTTGCTTCCTCTATCGACGCCATCGCCCGTAAACGCTCGGTCGCACGCCAGCCGTAGTATTCGCCGCGGCCGTCATTGATAGCGAGGTAGTGATCGATCGCATCGGCGTAGCGTTTCTGGTTTTCGAGGACGAATGCCTTTACAAAATTCACCTCAGCCGTGCTTGTCCCGCCGGGAATTGTTGCTCCGCCGAGGTCCTTGAAATTGGAGAGCCTTTCAAGTTGGAAATGTGCCAACGGCCACTCTTCGCGGGCAATGTGGATCCGAGCCGCAGCAAAAACGGCGACAGCCTCGGCGGGCTTGCCGCGAAAGACTTCCTCCGTTTTCGTACACCATTTCAGTGCATCCTGATCGGCTCCCTGATCGCGTTGGAGGTCGACGATGTTCAAGTAAGCGCGGTCGAGCTTTTCGTCTGTCGGATATCTGTCGATGAAATTGTGGTAGCGCGTGATCGCTTCCTTCGGCTTACCGACGCGGCCGTATGAGGCAGCGGCCTGGAGCAAAGCGTCTTTTGCAGTCGGGCTTTCCGGATAACGTTCAAGAACGCGTTCGTACCATTTTAGAGCCTCTACATGATTGCCCGACTGCGAATAACCGCGTCCGTTCTGGAATATTGCGTCCGCCGCATTCGCCGCAAACCTTGCGATCACAGCGTTGTAATGCCGCCTCGCCGCCGGGAAATCGCGGTTAAACTGGTAAATGCCCGCCCGTCGCAGATGCTCGGCCTCGCTCAGATCGGGCAAGCGATCGACCGAGGCGTCACCGCCATCGAGACGGTCGAGAGCCGCCGCCGCTACTTGCGCATGGTCGTCTGCCTGTGCCGGATTGGGCGTCGTATTAAGCAGATCTGTGAATATCTGGCGTGCCTTTTCAACCTTGCCGAGACCAAGAAACGCCTGCCCGAGCATCGCCTGACGTTCACGCGAATACGCCTTTTGAGCCGTATCGGATTGCTTTGTTGACGGTGTATCGGTTCGATTGGTCTTTAGGAAACTGATCGCGAGAGCGTAATTTCCAGTCTCGATGCTGTTCTTAACGATCCGGTCATTCGCGGCGGCGGAGAGTGGATTCTCAGTGTTTTCTAACTCTAACTGTTGCAAGTAAATGCGTTCGAGCAGCACATTGCCGGTCGAGCGGGCGATGCGGGACATTCGAGCGAGGGCGTAGCCTTTCAAAAGCGAATCGCGACTTGAGACTCTTTGATACGAATTCAAGGCGAGTGCGAGCCTGCCGTCTTTTTCGGCGAGTCGTGCGAGCAAGTAATCACGGTCTGCGGCTTCGAACTTCTTCAGGTCGGCACTGCGTTCTTTTTGTAGCTCGGAGATCGCCGCGGGATAGTCGCGGGCGGTTTGCAGGTCAGCAACGCTTTGCGGAAATGCGTTTTGCAGCGACGCGGCGACGAGTAAGATTGTGCCGATCGCACGATTCATTAAGGCGATTTTAGCAAACTAGCCGGAACTTCGGTAAAATCATCTTTTGCCAATATGTCAGCACGAATTTTGAGCGGTAAAACGATCGCCGAGGCGATCAAGTCAGAGGTCGCGGCGGAGATCGCCGACCTGAAGGAAGTTCACGGGTTTTCGCCGTGTCTCGTGGCCGTCCGCGTCGGCGAAGACCCCGCGTCGGCAGTCTATGTCGGCAGCAAAGTACGGACCGCCGAGGAACTCGGCATCGTCTCCGAGCATCTTCATTTCGACGCCGACACCTCGCAGGAAAAGATAGTCGAGGTCGTCACCGAGCTAAACGAACGCACTGATGTCGACGGCATTCTCCTCCAACTGCCGCTGCCAAGGCACATCGACGAACGCGAGATACTCGAACTCATCGACCCCGAAAAGGATGTCGACGGCTTTCACCCGATCAACACGGGCCGCCTGATGCAAGGCTACGAAGGCCTCGTTCCGTGTACGCCGGCAGGCGTGATCGAAATTCTAAAACGTTCTGATATCGATATCACCGGAAAACACGCCGTCGTCGTCGGCCGCAGCAACATCGTCGGCAAACCGATGGCGATGCTCCTGCTCAAAGAAAGTGCGACCGTAACGATCTGCCATTCACGAACCAAAGATCTGCCATCGATCACGAACCAAGCGGACATTCTCGTCGCCGCCATCGGCCGCGCGGGATTTATCCGGGCCGAACACATCGGCGAAGGTGCGACTGTCATTGATGTTGGCATCAACAACGTCGCAGACGTGGAATTGGCACGCGAACTGTTTTCAGACGAAGAGATCGAAAAGCGGCTTGCGGCAATCGAAAATCGCGGCTTCACCCTCGTCGGCGACGTAAATCCGCGAGAAGCGATGGAAAAAGCCGCCAACTTCACGCCAGTCCCCGGAGGCGTAGGGCTGCTGACGGTCGCAATGCTAATGAAAAACACGGTAGTGGCGGCGAAGATTAGAAGAGGGATTTAACCGCAGAGACGCAAAGATGCAGAGAAGAAACTAGATCTTATCGTCACTAAAACATTCTCGGTTTTCTCCGCGTCTCAGCGTCTCTGCGGTGAAAAAACAATATGAACTTTGAAGAATATCAATCCGAAGCGAGCCAGACGGCGCTCTATCCGCGGCGTATGTCCAATCTTGAATACCCGACCCTCGGCCTCGCTGGCGAGGCGGGCGAGGTTGCGAATATCGTCAAGAAAATTCAACGTGATCATGCCGGCGTCATCACCGACGAGACGCGTCTCAAACTCAAAGACGAACTCGGCGACGTGCTTTGGTACATCTCCGCCTGCGCCGACGAACTCGGCCTGACCCTCGGCGAGGTGGCGGCATATAACGTCGATAAACTAGCGAAGCGGCACGGGCGGTAAAGAGTTCAGAGTGCAAGCTTTAGCTTGTTCTGTGGCGGAGATGCCGCACACGTGGAACAAGCTGAAGCTTGCACTCTAAACACATGAAAAAGATCGGCCTCACAGGTTCAATTGCCGTTGGCAAATCATTTGTTTGCGAGTGCTTTCGCGAACTGGGTTGTCACGTGCTCGACGCTGATAGAACGTCGCGTGAAGTGGTCGCGAAAGGTACCAATGGATTGGCGGAGATCGTAAGCCATTTTGGTAGCGAAATTCTGCTGGAAAGCGGCGAACTCGACCGCAAAAAGATGGGCTCGATCGTTTTTGCGGATGCCGAAAAGCGTGAATTACTTAATTCGATCATCCATCCGCGTGTGATCGAATCGCAAAATTTGTGGATCGAGAGGCAAGAAGCCGTGGATCCTAACGGCATCGCGATCATTGATGCTGCGTTGATGATCGAATCGGGCGGTTACCGGCGCTTCGACAAATTGATTGTTGTCTGGTGCAGACCTGATATACAATTCAAACGGTTGATGTTACGCGATTCACTGAGCGAATCTGACGCTCAGGCGAGGATCGCGGCGCAGATGTCGCAGGACGAAAAAAAGAAGTATGCCGATCACCTGATCGACACGTCCGACGGCTTTGACATCACACGAAGATCTGTCGAAGAGCTTTACAAAACGCTCAAGAACTCGGCCTGACCGATGCGTTTGTTCTCAAACAAATTCCTAAAAACAAAGGCCCTGGCGGTGCTTTTCGCCGCGCTCATCATTTCGGGCTGCACTGAGCTACAGCAACCGAAGGTCGAGCCGTTCATCGCCGTAACCGGCCCGCCGCCGAAGCAGGAATTGCGCTGGAGCAACGGTAAAATGCCGAAGAGCCTCGACCCAGCCCGCGCTGCCGCCGCACCGGAAACTGACATTGTCAGAGCGGTTTATGACGGTCTGACCGAGCTTGACGGCAAGGCGTTGAAAGCGACTCCGGCAGTCGCCGAAAAGTGGGAAGCTTCAGAGAACAAACGCGTATGGACGTTCACGCTCCGCAAAGATGCCCGCTGGTCGAATGGCGAACGCGTGACCGCAAACGATTTTGTCCGCTCATGGAAACGCCTCGCCTCGCTCGGCGACAAGGCAGCGAATCGCTTTTTATTTCAAAACATCGTTGGCATGAACGACCGGCAATCGGAAGATCTCGAATCTCCAGGCGATTTTCTTCTCCCTCAGCACGAGAACGAACCCGGCCCAGTGGACAGTCCTGATTTATTGGACCCGCGTGGCCAACTCGCCGCCCCCACGCCAAATTCGGCACCGAGTCCGATAGCGGGATCATCACCGTCGGCATCACCAAAACCTGTAGCGACAAAGAAATTTGGAGTCGAGGCGGTCGACGATACCAAGTTGCGAGTGACGCTTACCCTTCCGGACAAAGACTTTCCAAAACTCGTCGCAAATCCGATCTTCAGGCCTGTTTATGGTGAAGGAACGGCGTTTGAAAATGACCGGCTTGACGCCACAACGGTTACGAATGGAGCTTTTCGCATCGCAAAGATCGCGAACGATGGCATTACGTTGGAGCCGTCGGAAACGCATTGGGATCGCAAGTCGTTGGTTCTGGAAAGTGTTAGGTTTGTCGCGACTTCATCACCGGAAAGTGCTTTTAACGCATACAAGCGGGGCGAGATCGATGTTGTCACAAACGCCGCTTTTGAGCCGTTGGCCTTAAAGCTGTTGGCTCCATACGATGATTTTCGGCGGACTACGCACAGTGCTTTGAACTATTACGAAGTCAATACGGCCAAGGCTCCGTTTTCCGACCGCCGCGTTCGTGAGGCCTTAGCCATCGCGATCGACCGCACCAAGCTGACCGAGGGCGATCTCGAAGGCATCATGCAGCCCGCGACGACGTTCTTTCCGCTCAGCAGTAAGAAAGACACGGCACTGACGCTCGACATCGCAAAGGCAAAAGAACTGCTCGACAAGGCCGGTTTTCCGGGCGGGACAAATTTCCCTGCCATCCGCCTCGTCGTCAATCGCAACGACATGCAGCAGCGGGTCGCCCGCTCGGTCGCACGGATGTGGAGACAGAATCTTGGCATAGAAACGCAACTCATCGTGAAAGAATCGACCGAGATCGAGGCGACAAAACTCGCCGGTGAATACGATCTTATTCGTCGCGGTGTGGTGTTGCCTTCGGCTGACGAATTGGTCGGGCTCGCCTCCGTTTTCGGCTCAGCCGAGAAGATCGGGGTTCCGGTCGTGCGGGCCGCAGACGGTGAAATTCCGCTAACAGACGACGGGCGCTCATTGCGTCGCGGACCGTCGGAAACAGGTGAGGCCATTGGCGACACGGCAGTCGTCGTCGAGCCGGAAGGGGCGACGATCCTTACCGAGGCCGATGTCATTTTTGAGCTGAATGCGATACCGCTGTATTTCCCAACTTCGTACTCGCTGGTCAAGCCGTACGTTCGCGGATTCGATTCGAATGCTCTCGACGCACCGCTACTACAGAATGTGAGCATCGATACCGGCTGGCAACCGGGACAATCGCCGACGCCTTAATTTTTACATTTTTTCCAAATGAGCAACGACGCGACAATCTTGTCAGTTCGCGGATTGACCACGCATTTCACGACTGCCGAGGGCGTCGTGAAGGCGGTCGATGACGTTTCGTTCGATCTCAAACGCGGAGAGACTCTCGGCATCGTCGGCGAATCTGGATCCGGCAAATCCCTGACAAGCTTGTCGCTGATGCGGCTCGTGCCAGAGTCGAAGGGTGAGATCGTTTTTGACGGTGCGGATGTGAACGCGATGTCGGAGAATGATGTTCGCCGTATTCGCGGGCGGCGAATGGCGATGATATTTCAGGACCCGATGTCGTCGCTCAATCCGTTCTTGAAAGTTTCTACACAGCTTGCCGAGATCACAATACTCCACCTCGGCCTCGGCCGAAAGCAATCGCGCGAACACGCGATCAAGATGCTCGAAACGGTCGGCATCCCAGATGCCGCGTCGCGTCTCGACAGCTATCCGCACGAGATGTCTGGCGGTATGCGACAGCGTGTGATGATCGCAATGGCTTTGAGCTGCGAACCGGAATTGCTTATCGCCGACGAGCCGACGACCGCCCTTGATGTGACGATCCAAGCCCAAATACTCGAGCTGATCCGCGACATCACGGCGAGAATGAACACCAGCGTTATCCTCATCACGCACGACCTCGGCGTCCTCGCCGGGATGGCTGACAAGGTGATCGTGATGTATGCCGGACGCGTTTTCGAGCAGGCACCGGCTGTCGATCTGTTTCAGCGAAGCGCAAATCCGTACACGCGCGGCCTGCTAAAAAGCACGCCGGGGATCGCCGACAACACCGACGGCGATCTTTACCAGATTCCGGGAATGCCGCCCGACGCGGCAAATCTGCCACACGGCTGCCCGTTTGCTGAGCGATGCGAGCGTGCCGCAGACATCTGCCGCGACCAGCCGCCGCCGTTTGTCGAGGTGAACGCAGACCATTTTTCGTTGTGTCATTTTGCGAATGATATCTATGCGGAGGGAAAGATCTGAACAACGTCGCAGAAAATCTGATCTCGGTTGAGGACGTTCGCGTCGAATACAGTAGCGGGCGTTCGCTGTTTGGTTCGGGGCAGACGGTACGGGCGGTCGATGGTGTTTCGCTGGAGATAAAACGCGGCGAGACGCTCGGCCTCGTCGGCGAATCCGGTTGCGGAAAATCGACGCTTGGGCGAGCCGTGCTGCGTCTGACCGAACCGACCGGCGGCCGCGTGATGCATAACGGTGACGACCTCGCTTCGCTCCAGCCTGAGGCAATGCGTAAACGTCGGCGGCAACTGCAGATGATCTTTCAGGATCCGTATTCGAGCCTGAACCCGCGTATGACAGCCGGCCAGATCATTGGCGAACCGCTGCGAACCTTTGGCTTGGCTAACAAAGGCAGCGATCGCATCGCGACGTTGATGGAAACCGTCGGCCTCGACAGGCGTTTCATCGACCGCCGCCCACGCGAATTCTCCGGTGGTCAACGCCAGCGTATCGGCATCGCACGTGCTCTCGCCGCAGAGCCAGAATTTATCGTCGCGGACGAACCGATCTCTGCTCTCGATGTATCGATACAGGCTCAGATACTAAATCTGATGCGTCGGCTACAGAGAGAGAATGGGCTGACGTATCTATTTATTTCACACGATTTGCGTGCTGTTCGGCATATCGCGGATCGCGTCGCCGTGATGTATCTCGGGCGCATTGTCGAGCTCGCCGACGCGAAAGATCTTTACCGCGATCCGCTAATGCCGTACACGCGCGCGTTGATGTCATCGATCCCGGTCGCCGATCCGGTTGTCGAGCGTAAGCGTGAGCGGATCATCCTTCGCGGTGACGTGCCGTCGCCCCACGCTCCGCCTACGGGTTGTCATTTTCATACGCGATGTCCGTTCGCCATCGACGAATGTAGCCAGATCGATCCAAAACTTGTCGAGATCAAACCCGGCCATGCCGTCGCTTGTACCCGGATCAATGCTGAGCATCCGCACATCGAGCAAAATGCCAACGACCGTCGTGGCGCCCTGATCCCCTGAGACCGTTGCATAGCAAAATACCTTCGAATTTAGTGAAAATCCTTGCCCATTGATCGTTTAGCAAGGTAAATCAAGGTGTATTTATATCGCGTCCATCGCCATAGATGGTCGCGACACGCCATATTTTCAGGTATTTAATGGGCGAACAGGACGACAATTCGGATAAGAAGACCTTCGAGATGCTGTCGGAGGAAAGTGGTCTCGCGATCGCGGTCATCGATGGCGGGCCTCGCGAAGTCTACGTCTCGAACAACAATTCGATCTGCCGAACGCTCAATCCCGAGGGTGAATTTTCGTCCGCATGTGCCGAATATTGCGGCAAGGCCATCGAGATGACGACTCAAGCGGGTCACACGGTTGCCTTTGAGTGCCACGCTGGTCTCGAATGCCGGGCCGTGCCAGTCAAAAATCCAAATACGCCACTTGTTGCGATCGTTGGGAGGACTTTTGTGAAATCTGATAATTACAACCACGCCAGAGCTCGGTCGATGAATGGTGACTGGAGCGAACTTTCGCCGATCGATCTGTTTGAAAATGTCCTGAGATCGACTTCGCCCGCAACGCTGGAGCGCACCGCGCATCAGGTCGAAGAACTTATCGCGCGGGCCAGATCGCAAAAAAAATCGACCGCTTTACGGGCCGAAACACCTGTGACAAAAACGCCGAAGGACATTTCGAACGTAGTCGAACGCTTTAACCGCGAAATTCGCCGTGACGCACCGACCGTGGCCGATCCAGAGCCGATCCGCGTCGAACCCGTGATCGAGCTGATACCTGAACCGCCGCCGCCAATATCAACGGAGCCAAAGAACGAGCGTCGCTCTTCGCAGACTCAGGCATGGCGTTCGTTTTTCGGATCGCTGCTAAAGAGTGATTACGGCGCCGCGTGCGAGACGATCCTCGAATTTGTCGCGGCGAAATTTAGCCTAAAGTCGCTCGTCTGGCTCGACCGGCATGAGAACCGTCTTGAAAACACTGTCGCGATAGGCGATATGAAAGATCGAAAAGTTCGCCTCGGCATCGCCGCAGATGACCTACGTCTGGTCGAGGCAGCGATCGGCGAAATGCCATTGACCCTCGGCGAACGTGCCGGTACAACAAAGGGCGAGCGGACGATGAATCTCTTCCCGATCGGCGTCGGTGATGAGATATCGGCCGCGATCGCGGTACTCGACACCCTTGACGATGCAGTGAAGGCTCAGATCGTAAAGGTTTGCCGCTCGCTGGCTCCGCAGATCGAGATCCTGCGGCTGCGGTTCGAAGTAAAAGAAGGTGAAGCTATAACCAGTGCGGTACGCAGATTTGGCCAGAATCTGAAGAAGATCGACTCCGAAGACTTTTGGCTCCGTTTGCTGCAAAGCTCCGCCGAAATGATGCGTTCCGAGCGTGCGTCGTTACTCATTCATAACGCGAAACGAGACAAACTCGATGTCAAAGCCGTTGTGGGCGTAAAAGAGTGGACCAAGAACAACGGCGAGATCGGCGGGCGCGTGGCTCGACTCGTCTTTGACAAAAACAAAGCCGTCGCCGTTGCCGATGTCGCCAAAACTGGCCTGCCACCCGCCGCTCCCGAGCGACAGTACAAGTCGGGTTCGTTCATGAGCTGCCCGATCTCGATCGGTGACCGTGCGATCGGCGTGATGAATTTCACTGACAAACCGGGCGGCGAAACATTTAACCGCAGTTCGATCGATCTCTTTCAGGCGATCGCGCCGCAGATGGCCATCGCCATCGACCGAGCGTCAATCAAACACAAGGCCGGCGAACTCGCGCAGATATCGGTCACCGATTCGCTGACCGGTCTGCTCAATCGCCGCTACATCGAAGCCCGCCTCGCTGAGGAGATCAAACGGTCTAATCGTCACGGATTTCCGATGAGCTTCATGATGCTCGATGTCGATCATTTCAAAACGTACAACGACGAATTTGGCCATCCGGCGGGCGACGAAGCTCTGAAATTAGTCGGTGCTATCATTCGTGACACGCTGCGCGGAGCGGACGTGGCAGCACGATTTGGAGGCGAGGAATTTTCGATCCTACTGCCGCAGACAAAGATCGAAGAAGCCCTAGCCATCGCTGAACGTATCCGCCAGAACATTGAGCATGCCAACTTCCAGCACCGTCTTGTGACCGTTAGCATCGGCGTTGCAAGCTGTTCGGCGGAGCTATGCATCTCGGCCGATCTCGTCTCGGCGGCGGATCAGGCTCTGTACGAATCAAAACGCCGTGGCCGAAACCGCGTACTCTCATTCGACGAAATTGGTGGAAAGAGCGCCCGTTAAACTGTGATGAAGAAAGAAGTCTCGAAACGAATATTTGCCCGCGAGGAACCGTCAAATTTTGTCGGCCGCGAAGCGGAGCTTGAGTTTCTGTTGAAACCGCGTAGCCGCAGCGTCGCTGTCCACGCAACGCCAGCGGCCGGATCGTCGGAACTTTTGCGACAGACGTACGATAGGCTGTTCGACGCCGGCGGCGTGATTCCGGTTTATTTCGAGATCGCGTCAAGCGATGCTACGGCCCGTGGTTGTGCATTGAGATTTCTTCGCGAGTTTCTACTTCAGACGGTTGCCTTTCGTCGGCGGGATGCAGGAATCATCGGTTCGTCGCCCGAGATCTGCGAGATCGCCGAGCTTGCAGTACCCGAGGACGGCTATTGGATCGACCGGCTTGTCGAGACCTGCCACAGCGAGAGTAAGCTTAATGACGACCGCTCGTTTATTCGCAATTGCTTGTCCGCACCGATCCGTGCTGCGGCAAACGGAGCACGTGCGATGGTCATGATAGATGGTCTCGGCAGCGCTCAGAGTCTCGATGGCGGAGCGGTGTTGATCGATGACATCTTTGAGATCGCGAGCCGTTCAAACGTAACTTTTGTACTGTGCGGCCCTCGTAGGCAGCTTTTTGGGCGTGGTTCATTTGATGTTTTGGATGTAAAAGCGTTTCCGGTCGAAACGGCCGGTATGGTCGTGGAGCAACTCGCTCGTAAACACTCAGTATCGATAAACGATCAAACCCGTGACCTTATCGCTATTCAAACCGGTGGCCGTGCAAAGTTTATCGACGCCGTTCTGGCATGTGCAGGCGGCAACCTTACTACTTTCGAATCCGTCGAACGAGCGTATACCGACGAGCTTTTTGGCGGACGCACTTCGAAATATCTCGATGCGACTTTTGCGGACGTTACGACCGCCGCGCTCAAGTTGCTCGGCGAAACCTTAAATTCATCAGATGGTCGTATGCCGTTGTCATATTGGCGACGGCACGCCGCTCTTTCGACACCGGAACTCGACGCACTTTTGGCATCGCTCCATGCGAATGAGGTAATTAATCTATCGGCAGATCACGTCGCGCTCGACCCGAACGACACGATCGTCGCCGACTACTCTCGTGCACGTCATCGCATCGAGATCGAAGGCCAGCCGCGCGGAATGGCGGTCGGGATGGTGCTTGCAGAGAACGTCAAACGTGCTCCGCAGTTGATGGCCCGGCTTTATCGGCGAACGGCGGCGATCGATCTGCGGGAATTGCTGCAGTCATTCGATGGACGCTCGGTTTCGTCTGCGGCGATCGATTACACGCGTTTCAAGCTTGAATTGAAAGGTGCCGATGACGAGACGATCAGCGAGAATCTTGCCGCCGATGACAAGTTAACGAGCCTACCGCATGTGGTTTATACGGCACACACTGCGGTATTCTATCCACAGCTCAGCGAGGTTTGCGAGACGGAACGCTCCGTAGTCGCTCTCGGCTTCTCTGACGACGCTCGTCACAATGGTACCGCCTGGATCGCCATCGAGATCGACTCCAAACTAGAAGCAAAACGCGATCTCGCCGAGTTCTGGTGCGACCGTCTCGAGATGGCCGCCGAGGCAAGCGAATTGTCCGACTATCGCATCTGGCTGATCGCCCCCGAGGGTTTTGACGACGAAGCTCTCACTTTGCTCAGCGAGCGCAACGCCTATGGCTCAAGCCACAAGCAGGTCGAATTTCTCAAGAATATCCTAAATAGAGCCGGCGAAACGCAAAGCTCCGACGAAACCATCGATGAATACGAGATCGTCGTCCCCATGGGCGAAGAGGCTGAGAGGCTTGCCGCGCAGACGATCGACGACCTGGCCGAGCGGCATGGCTTCCCAAAAAAAGTGACCAATCAGATCAAAACAGCCGTTGTCGAGGCCTGCATCAACGCCGCCGAACACAGTCTCAGCCCGGACCAAAAGATAGTGCAAAAATACTTGGTCGCGGCCGACAAGATCACTATCACGATCTCAAATCGCGGCCTGCGCCTCGCTGACAAGAACCTTAATGAGGTAAACCCCGCCGAAGCCTCCAATGATGAGCGCAGGGGCTGGGGCCTGAAGCTCATACGAGGCCTCATGGACGAAGTAAAGATCGAGGATACCGACGACGGCACGCGAATCACCATGGTCAAGAATCTCACCGTTTAACTTTGCTTACATCGCTCGTCGTCGCAACTTCATCCAAAATCCGCCTCAAAGGAGAGTCTTGAAAACGGTGAATTGCCAAAATAAACGAAACTTCCAGCCCAAACTGTGGTATATTTGGTATAGCGATGCTTTCCGGTGCCGCGAAAGCCTGCCAGGTACTCAAGCCAACCGTCCAAAGATCAATGATTAATAGCCCCGCCCATAGATTTTTTGTTGCCCTCGCATCCATAATTTTTGGCGTCGCGGCGGTGTCCGCTCAGGATTCGCGTCCGCCGCTAACTCAGGATATTCAAGTTCGAAAGGCTGAGGTTTACTCTGCGAAACCGACCTCGACGCCGCTGGTTCTCAAGACCGGCAGTTCGACCGCTGCCATGCCGCCCGTCGCGACGAGCAGCATGCGGACTATGTTTCCGGCTCTGGCCGAGATCAGCGTTCCGGGCTATTCGGGTATTTTGGTCGAGTCGCTCGACGGAAACGTGGTCGTTGAGAGCAACGCAAATTTCACCTTCAATCCGGCCTCAAATGTAAAGATCGCTACCGCTTACGCTGTTCTAAAGACCTTTGGCCCCGAATTCCGGTTCATGACTAATGTCTACACGGACGGAGTCATCGATCGTGCGACCGGTACGCTCACCGGCAACATTTACGTCTCCGGCAAAGATCCTGTTTTTGGCTACGAACACGCCGTGACGCTCGCCCACGAGCTAAATAAAATGGGCGTTCGTAACGTCACGGGCGATCTGATCGTAACCGATAATTTCGTGATGAACTTCGCCGGTTCGCCGCTCGTCAGCGGACAGACACTGCTCGCGACGATCGACTCAAACAAGCGTAGTGCCGCCGCGACCCGCACCTGGCTCAATCATCTTTCGTACTCTGGAAAATACGGTACGATCCAAAGCGTTCCGGGCGTTACGTTTGGCGGCTCGGTATACGCACAGGGCATTCCGAGCAATCTTAGCCTGCTATTTACGCACGAATCGGCGCCGATACGCGAGATCCTCAAGGCGACGCTGTGCTACTCGAATAACTTCCTGTCAGAACGGCTCGGCGATATGCTCGGCGGCCCGTATGCTGTCGCCCGGCTTGTGCATTTGAACGCAAACGTTCCGCCTGCCGAATTCTCTCTCGCTTCATCGAGCGGCCTCGGCTACAATCGTGTCACGCCGAACGCGATGATGAAACTGCTTCGCGAACTGCGAGCCGACCTTGCCCGTTACAAGATGACCTTCTCAGACATCATGCCAGTCGCGGGTATCGATAAAGGCACGCTCGAAGGACGATTTGACACAGATTTTTCACGCGGCAGCCTGGTCGGCAAAACCGGCACACTCGGCCAGACCGACGGCGGTGCTAGCGCGTTGGCTGGTGAAGTAAATACGCGGAACGGCCGTCTGCTATTTGTAATATTCAATATGCGCGGCAGCGTTGCACGTTTTCGCACATTTCAGAATTACTTCGTGTCGCTCGTCCAAGGCCAATTTGGCGGAGCTTCGCCCATGCAGTACGACGCGATGTCGCTCGAAACACGCATGGCCCGCACACGGATTAGTTATCCAAACGGCCGCTACGGCGGCGAATAACGTAGGACAGACGGCCTCGTCTGTCGAACAAGTTCAAGTTCTCTTCAACATATTTGACGAATGTACATGAACAGATCAGGCGGTCTGTTCTACTTTTTTGCGCTTCGTGAGATAATTCCCGCTTAACGCGATGAGCGAAAACCCGCAGAACCAACCCGAAACAGAAGAGCCCGAATCGCTTGCTGACCCGTCGTCCGACGAGGCCGTCATCGCCGCAGCGCCGCCAAAGCAAGCGAGCGTCGCGCGTTCGGCCGGAGTCGTGTCGATCGCGGTGATGTTTTCGCGTGTTCTTGGCTTAGTTCGGGAGACGCTTTTTGCATTTTATTTCGGCGCAGGCTTTCTTTACGACGCGTTCATCGTCGGTTTTAGAATCCCTAATCTGCTCCGCGACCTGTTTGCCGAGGGTGCTTTGTCTAGCGCCTTCGTTAAAGTTTTCACCGACTATCAGGTAAAAAACGACGAAAAAGAGGCGTGGCGGCTCGCAAGTTTGATCTTTAACGGCCTCGCGGTCGTTCTCAGCGTCATTTGCATTGCCGGCATCTTTCTCTCGCCTCTTTTTGTTAAGGCCATTACTTACAACTATTTAGGCGACCCGAATCATTTCTATCCGCCCGAAAAAGCTGCACTCGCAACCTTGCTGATGCAGATAATGTTCCCGTTCATCCTCCTCGTCGCTCTGGCAGCGTTGGCAATGGGCGTGTTGAACACAAAAGGGCGTTTCGGAATTCCCGCGTCGGCGTCGACTGCGTTTAACCTCGTGTCGATCGTCGTCGGCCTCGGCATGGCGTATTGGCTCGCGGGCGGTCCCTGGGAAAGAGCCGTCGACAAGATCGCGGTGCCCTCCGACGCGTCGCAATGGGCGGTTATCGGCATGTCGATCGGCACGCTTATGGGCGGAGCTGCGCAGTTGTTGATCCAGGTACCTTCGCTGTTCAGGGTTGGCTTTTGCTTCTCATGGAAGCTTAGTTTTCGCGATGAAGGTGTCCGCCGCGTGATGCGTCTAATGGGCCCAGCGATCGTCGGAACCGGTGCAATTCAGATAAAAGTACTGGTCGACACCATCGTCGCATCCGGCATCGACGGCGGAGCCTCGTGGCTGAATTACGCATTTCGGCTGATGCAATTCCCTATTGGCGTCTTTGGGGTAGCGATCGGTACCGCGGCGATCCCAACTCTGTCGCGGCTCGCCTCTGAAGGAAAGCTCGACAAATTTCGCAACACGCTTTCGGACGCAACAAAACTCGTCTTACTACTTGCCGTCCCATCCGCCTGCGGCCTGATCGCCCTCGGAACTCCGATCGTCAGCCTCGTCTACGAACGCGGCCAGTTCGACGCTTTTGACACAAACATGACCTCTTGGGCATTGACCGCCTACTCCGTCGGTCTCGCCGCATACGCCGCGATCAAGGTCGTTTCACCGGCATTCTTCGCCCTCGATGACGCCAAAACGCCGATGTACATAAGCGTTGCGTCGATACTTGTTCACGTGCCGACGAGCTTCGGAATGATGCAGCTTTTATCAACTGTCGGCGTCTCGCCTGAACGCCCCAACGGCTACGGCCACGTCGGCGTCGCCCTCGCGACCTCGGTCGTCGCAACGGTAAATTTGCTCGTACTATCCTTTTTCATGCGGCGAAAGATCGATCGGCTCAACGGTCGCGATGTGCTCTCATCGCTTGTCAGAATAGTCATCGCTTCAGCCGTTATGTCCGCCGCTGCGTATGGGACTTACTACCTTCTCGCAGGATACTTCGGAACAAAAACTCTCCGCGTGCAACTGGTCGAAGCCTTCGTACCGATGGCTGTCGCAGGAGTCATATTCCTGGTCGTCGCCAAGCTGCTGCGGATCGGTGAGCTTGAGACAATATTCAAGGGCATTTCGGCAAAGCTACGCCGAACCTGATCTTCTTTGCGTTTTCTTTTGCGTCTTTGCATCTTTGCGGGAAACTCTTATGATCCGTCCATTCAACAATACAAACCCAAAGATCCACGAAACGGCCTTTATCACCGACGACGCGATCGTCATCGGCGACGTCGAGATCGGCGAGGACGCTAGCGTCTGGTACGGCTCGATCATTCGGGGCGACGTTAATTACATTCGCATTGGAGCTCGAACGAACGTTCAAGACGGCACGATAATTCATGTCAGCTCAAAAACGCACGCGACGATCCTCGAAGAAGAAATAACCGTCGGCCACCGCGTTACACTGCACGGGTGCCACGTCGAAAGCGGTTGCTTGATCGGCATCGGAGCGATCTTGATGGACGGAGTCCGCGTGGGTCGAAATTCGCTCGTCGGTGCGGGAAGTCTGCTAACGCCCGGAACGCAAATTCCACCCCGCTCGCTCGTCCTCGGTTCCCCGGCCCGCGTAACGCGCGAACTCACCGACGAAGAACTCGCCTATCTCGACAAATCGTGGCGAAACTACGTCGAACTGAAAAAACATTATGAAAAGAATTAGCCACGAATTACACGAATGTCACGAATAAGAACTCTGATTCGTGCTATTCGTGTAATTCGTGGCTAAAATAGTTTTTTATGGCAAGCACAAATCCAGCACGCGGAATGCGCGATTTTCTTCCGGCTGACGTGCGGAAACGCAATTTCGTGATCGGCATTATCAAAGAGGTTTTCGAAAGCTACGGCTTCGAACCGCTCGAAACACCCGCCGTTGAAAACCTCGAAACCCTGATGGGCAAATACGGCGAGGAAGGCAATCAGCTTGTTTTCAAGATCCTCAAACGCGGCGAAAAGCTCGACCTCGGAAAAGCAACGACCGAAAACGATGTATCCGACTTGGCCTTGCGATATGACCTTACCGTGCCCCTCGCCAGAGTTGTCGCAAATAACAGGAACGACCTTTCAAAATTCTTCAAACGATATCAGATCCAACCTGTCTGGCGTGCCGATCGGCCCGCACGCGGGCGTTTTCGTGAATTTTTTCAGTGCGATGTCGATGCGATCGGTTCCGGTTCCATGGTTGTCGAGGGCGAGATATTGACGGCGGTGAGCGAAATATTGAGGCGGCTCGGGTTTGATGATTTCACCATTCGGCTAAATCACCGGCAGGTTTTGACCGATATTCTCGACACCGCTGGCGTTCCCGAGGAACTACACACCGACGCTCTTGTCGCTATCGACAAACTCGACAAGATCGGCAGCGAAGGCGTTGCAAAGGAGCTGAACGATCGCGGCATTTCCGACGCTGCATCGACGATGCTGATGGAGATCTTCGCTAAGACACAAGAGATCCTGAATCAGGAAAAAGACATCAACCGCACGATAGTCGCCAATCTGATCAACATCGTCAGCAATGAGACGTTAAGGGAACTCGGCCAGATCCTCAAGTTCGCCGACAATGCGCCGATCCTCATCGACCCGAGCCTCGCCCGCGGCCTGTCGTATTACACGGGAGCGATCATGGAGATCACCGTCCCCGACCTCGCCGGTTCTCTTGGCGGCGGCGGGCGTTATGACGGGCTGATCGGAATGTTTGGCAAGGAGCAGATCCCGGCATGTGGATTTTCGCTCGGCCTCGAACGCATTCTCGTCGTAATGGAAGAACGCGGGATGTTCCCGCCGGAGATCGCGGAATCTACGCCCGCTGATGTGATGGTCACGATCGGGAGCGAGGAGACCATTGCCGATTCGCTTAGGCTTGCATCCGAACTCCGTGCCTCCGGCCTCCGCGTAACGGTCTACCCACAGGCGGACAAAGAAGATAAGCAGTGGAAATATGCCAATTCGATCGGCGTGCCGTGGCTATGCACCGTGGATGAAACCGACATTGCCAAAAAAATGGTGTCTTTCCAAGATCTTCGTTCGCGTGAGCGCTACCGAGAATCATTGAAAGACGCCGCTATTAGAATGCGAGGCGACTAATATGTCGGATTTTATCAAGAACTACCACGCTGACGCATTAAAATCGTTTCGCAACTATAAGAAGCTTGCCGAGCGTGCGATCGAGCAGGTATCTAACGAAGAGTTTTTCGCACTCATCGACGCCGAAGCAAACTCGATGGCCGTTGTCGTAAAACACATCGCCGGCAACCTGCATTCCCGCTGGCGCCACTTTTTGACAAGCGATGGTGAGAAGGAAAACCGTGACCGAGATACGGAATTTGAGTTGATCGCAGATACACGCGATTCGCTTATGCAATTCTGGGAAACTGGATGGCAGACGCTATTCCAAAATATCGAGCCGCTCACTGTCGAGAACTTTTCACGTACGATCACGATCCGCGGCGAACCGCATACAGTCGTCGAGGCGATCAATCGGCAGCTTACGCATTATTCATATCACGTTGGACAGATCGTTTTGCTGGCAAAGCATTTCCGGTCGGCGGAGTGGAAAACACTGAGTGTGCCAAAGAACAGATCGGCAGCATTCAATCAGTTTCTTGCTGAGAAACAGCCATCGAATGATGTAACCGCGAACAGATTCAAGTCACCACTCGAGTTCGTCAAAGAAATCGAAAATAAGATACCTTAGCGCTTCGAGTCTCGTCTTAGCCGTCGAACATTTTGCTCGATCCAGCGTTCGGCGGCATCGTAATGGGCGAATTTTCGTTCGTCGGCTTTGAATGCTGGGGTGTGGTTGTAGCGGCGGCCGTTTACGTGGCGTGTCGGGTGGGCGATGTGGAGCATTTCGTGGAAGACGACATACTCAACGACGTATCGCGGCACGTCGGCCGAGTCGAGCGAAGTGCTGATCGTAATGTGGTCGTGCGTCGCGTCGTGATGGCCGAGGATGCGATAAGTCTTTTTGGCTGACCATGTTAGCGAAGGCGTCGGTATCTGGCCGCGAAAATATGTGTTGTTCAAGCCAGCGAATATCTCATCGAGATCGTAAACCTTGCCCTTGGTCGTCGTGACGACCTTGCGGCCGCGGGTGCGTTTGCTCGCCTGAGCTTTTTCACGGACGTAGTCAGATTTTATATACGCCGCGTAGACCTCGCGGGCACCGTCCGGGATGCGTTTTCGGAGAAGTTTGCCGACCAGGACGTATGCGAGGCCGCGATGGCATGGCAGCGGCATTTCGTTGCAAATCACGCCGACCCGGACAAAAATCTCGCCGCCGCGTACGCGGATCGTGTGATTTATGCCAATATACGGGTAAAATGAAACATGGATCTGCGGGACGACGCGTTTAGCGTCGTACCAGCGAAAAGCTTCGGCGTAGAAGGTTGTGATTTGGTCGATCAATTATATGTCCTATGCGACCTACTATGTCAATAGGTCTTATGTGGTTAAACAAACACAACTAAGTTAAACAATTTTGTTGACACATCGGCTGCCAAAATGCTATCTCTTTAGATGGGAACAGCATACAGCCGCAGGGCAGTATGCATCAAACCCACCCAAACAGGATAGGCCAAACTGGCGATAAAAGATCGGGTTTTCCCGATTCACGCGGCCAGATCATCCTGACAGCCATTATCAACGAACACTTCGTCACGGGCGAGCCTGTGGGTTCAAAGGTCTTAGCAGAGCGGTTTGCGAATGCGACCGGAATGAGCTCGGCAACGATCAGGAACGTGATGGGTGAACTGGAAGAGATGGGCATGCTCGAGCAGCCTCACACTTCCGCCGGACGCGTTCCGACCGATCTTGGCTATCGCTTTTACGTTGACAATCTGCTTGGCGTCCTGAGTATCTCGAACGACGATCTTCGCCTAATAGGTGACGAATACGGGCTGAATACACAGGAAACACCGGACAGGTTAATGGAACGTACCTCTCACTTACTCTCTGCTCTTTCTAATAATGTGGGCATCGTTGTATCGCCGAGTTTGGCGAGTGATCGTCTGCAGCATATCGAGTTTGTCAATCTTTCTGACAACCGGATCCTCGTCGTGCTCGTCTCGGCGCCGAACATTGTGCATAACAAGATAATTCGGCTCAAAGTCGCGTTTACGAAGGAGGAACTGGAAAACACCGCGAACTATCTGAACGCGGAGTTCGTCGGAAAGAGCCTGGCCGAGATCCGTGCTGAGATATTAATGCTCATGCATGAGGAAAAGGCCTTGTTTGACAAATTGCTTCAAACGGCCGTAATTCTTTGCTCTCAGAGTATCGAGGATGAGGACGAGGCTGGTGAAGTATTCGTGGACGGCACGTCAAATATTTTGACGAAACGCGATTTTGCCGACCTCGAACGCCTTCGTGAGCTGCTGCACACGATAGGCGAAAAGTCGCGGTTGATGCAGATCATTACCGAGTGCATCGAACGCGACGTGGCCGCCAAAGGCGATGTCCAGGTCGTCATCGGCAGCGAAAATCGTACACCTAGCTTGCAAAACTGTACGTTGATCTCGGCCCCATACCGCATCGGCAACAGTAGCGCGGTCGGCACATTGAGCGTCCTCGGCCCGACTCGGATCGAATACGCCAGAATGATCTCGATCGTTAGCTACGTGGCACGAACTCTCGAAAAAGTGATGTCCTCCGACAGCACAAAAAACTAGTCCGACAAGCGCGGTTGTACCTCTTCCCGCCAACTGCTTTTCAAATGAACCAGAAAGAACAGATTCCAAAACCCGAAGAGTCGTTAGACGAACTCGACATGGACGCCATGTCGTCAGTCGACGATTTTATCAAGGAGCTCGAGGCCAAGGAAAAAGATCTGCATATCACCGCCGATATGACGATCGAGATCGCCGAGTCGGATTTTGGCATGCCTTCGCTACAGGATTTTGTCGAAAGCGAGCTTGCCGAGGCTTCCGAACCGGCTTCGTCCAAACGTACTGGGGCCAGCGTTCCCGGTGCAAAAACACGCATCTACGAACTCGAACAAGAGGTCGTAAAGCTCAACGAACGCATCACCGGACTTCGCTCGGATCGAAACGAGATACAGGAAAAAAGCGACCGGCGGCTGAAGGATTTTGAGAATTATAAGTACCGGATGGATCGCGAACGCCGCGGATCATTTATCGATCAAATCACCAATCTCGCCTCGCAGATGCTGCCCGTGCTCGATAATCTAAATCGTGCACTCGACGCCGCTGACGCCCTGACCGTGGAAAAAGGTGCTGAGTTTCAACAGTTTTACGACGGGATAGTGCTCGTCAATCAGCAGGTCAACGAAGTCTTTGTCGGAATGGGCGTGACCTCGATCGCAACGGTCGGCGAGACATTTGACCCGAATTTTCACGAGGCAGTCGCCGCCGACGAGCGTGACGACATGCCGAATAACACTGTGACCGAGGAGATGCTTCGCGGCTATCGTATCGGCAACCGCGTCATCCGCCACTCGATGGTCAAGGTTACTTCCCAACCGCAAGCTTCAAGATTCGACCGGCCTTCTGCGCCGGACGAACTCCCGCCTTCCGCAGAGATCGCCGAACTTGCTCCCGAGCAAGGCGAGACTTCCTCCCCCGAAGTGTAAAGAAAGAACCCTACCTAAAATATCCGCAAAGGAAAACCAACACTATGGGCAAAGTAATAGGCATCGATCTGGGCACCACGAACTGCTGCGTCTCCGTTCTCGAGGGCGGCACGGTTCAGATCATCTCTAATAAGGAAGGCGGCCGCACGACGCCGTCTGTTGTCGGCTTTACCGACAAGGACGAACGTCTCGTCGGCCAGATCGCCAAGCGCCAGGCCGTCACCAATGCGGCGAATACACTCTACGCCGTCAAACGCCTCATCGGCCGTAAATTTGACGCTCCCGAGGTCGCCAAGATGCGCGAGAACGTGCCGTTTGAGATCGTCAAAGCTCCGAATGGCGACGCGCATATCCGCGTTCTCGACCGCATCTATAGCCCGCCTGAGATTTCTGCTATCGTCTTGCAGAGATTGAAGCTTGCTGCCGAAGAATTTCTCGGCGACAGGATCACCGAGGCGATCATCACGGTTCCCGCATATTTCGACGACATGCAGCGTCAGGCCACGCGTGACGCGGGCAAGATCGCCGGACTCGAAGTCGAACGTATCATCAACGAGCCCACGGCCGCGGCCCTGGCGTATGGTTTTGGAAAGAGTAAGACCGAGAAGGTCGCCGTGTATGACCTGGGCGGCGGTACATTTGATATCTCGATCCTAGAGATCAACGACGGTGTTTTTGAGGTGCTGTCCACATCAGGTAACACTTTCCTCGGCGGTGAAGATTTTGACCAGCGTATCATCGAATGGATGGTCGAGGGTTTTAAGACGGAGAACGGAATTGACCTGAAGGGCGATCGCCTCGCTCTACAACGTCTCAAAGAGGCTGCAGAGCGTGCAAAATGCGAGCTTTCGAGCGTCTCCGAGACGAATATCAGCCTGCCATTTATCGCGGCTGATCCGTCGGGACCAAAACATATTAACGTCACCCTGACCCGGGAGAAATTCGAAGAGATCGTCCAGGACCTCGTAGAAGCCTCAGTCGAGCCGTGTCAGAAAGCTCTGTGGGACGCCAAACTCCAGCCCAGCGATGTGGACAAAGTGATCCTCGTCGGAGGCCAGACACGCTCACCGATCATCGCCCGCACCGTTACGGAAGTTTTCGGCAAAGAGCCGTCGTCTGAGATCAATCCGGACGAGGTCGTTGCGATGGGTGCGGCCATCCAGGGAGGCGTTTTGACGGGCGATGTTAAAGACATCGTTCTGCTCGACGTACTGCCGCTGTCGCTTGGATTGGAAACACGCGGCGGTCTGTACGTAAAACTCATTTCGCGAAACTCGACCATTCCGCTCAAGAATACGATGACGTTTACGACGGTGGTTGATAATCAGCAGTCGGTCGAGATCCACATTCTACAGGGCGAACGCGAGATAGCTTCGGCTAATCGCAGCCTCGCCAAATTCGAACTTGTCGGCATCCCGCCGGCACCACGCGGCGTGCCGCAGGTCGATGTCTCGTTCGAGATCGACGCTAACGGTATCGTCAGCGTTTCGGCCAAGGACAAGATGACCGGCCTCGAACAGGCCCTTCAAATTACGCCTTCGTCAGGCCTCGCCCCGGACGAGATCGAACGCCTCATCATTGAAGCCGAGACCTCGATCGATCGCGACCGCGACGAAAGAGAACTCATCATCGAACGCAACCGCCTCGACACGCTCATCCGAAATGCCCGCCGGGCTATGACCGAGGTCGGCAAATCGTTCGATCTCAACGATCAACAAGAGATAAACGGCGTGCTCAACGATGCAGAGGAGATGCTCGGCACCTCGAGCCTCGACGAAATCAAAGTACAACTCGGCAAAGTCGAGAGTGCTGCAAATAAGATAACAGCCGCAATGCTGTCGATGGCGTAGAAAGTACGACAGACCACCCGGTCTGTCGATTCGCCCGCCAATAAGTTCCACTTGAGAAAACACTAACTGTGTTGCAAAATATAAAAGCGTCAGTTCAATCAAGATTGGGCTGACGCTTTTGAGATTTCAGATAGCAGATCTGAAATTCGATCACATGAGCAAACGAGATTATTACGAAATTTTAGGCGTTTCAAAAACCGCCGGTGACGCCGACATTAAGAAGGCATATCGTGCTTTAGCCGTGCAGTTCCACCCGGACAAGAATCCGGGCGACGCTGTGTCGGAGGAGAAATTCAAAGAGGCCGCTGAGGCATACTCTGTGCTGTCCGACAGCCAAAAACGCGCCGCATATGACCGCTTTGGCCATCAGGGCGTCGGTACTGGAGCTGGAGGCGGTTTTGACGCGGGCTTTTCGAATATGGACGACATATTCGATATGTTCGGTTTTGGCGACATGTTTGGCGGACGGACAGGACGCCGAACGACGGTTCAACGCGGCTCCGATCTCCGTTACGATCTCGAGATCACGCTCGAAAATGTCGCGACCGGCAAAGACGAGAAGCTTCGCATCCCACGTCTCGAAACGTGCGTCGAATGCGACGGCGTCGGTGCCGAAAAAGGTACGACCGCCGAAACATGCGTGAGTTGTCAGGGCAGCGGCCAGACGCGTTATCAGCAGGGATTTTTCAGTGTAATGCGTACGTGCGGTAATTGTCAGGGCAAGGGCCAGATCATCCGCACGCCGTGCAAAACCTGCCGCGGAGCGGGCCGCATCGAAAAAGAAAAGACGATCGAGATCAAGATACCTGCGGGTGTCGAGACGGGTTCAAGGCTGCGTGTCACGGGCGAAGGTGAGGCGGGCATTAACGGCGGACCGTCGGGCGACCTCTTTATCGTGCTCCACGTTAAGGAACACGAAAACTTCGAACGCCAAGGTGAAAATCTTTACTCAGTCGCCCCGATAACATTCGCGCAGGCCGCTCTGGGCGCCGAGATCAATGTGAAAACTCTCAACGGCGAAGAAGAGCTAAAGATCCCGGCAGGCACACAAACCGGAACGATCTTTCGTGTCAAGGGCGAAGGTATGCCAAACTTAGGTGGCCGCGGCAAAGGTGATCTCTTCGTCGCCGTCTCGCTCGTGACCCCGAAGACGCTCACGAAAGAGCAACGCAAGCTACTCGAACACCTCGCCGAGATCGAGGACGCCGATTTTTCGGACGAATCGTTCATCGACAAGGTTCGCAATATTTTTGGGTAAATCCAGGTTAGGTCTCACCGTCTCGATTACCTGTGGATAGAGCAGAATGACGATCTCGAATGAACAATTTCGTGCAGCCATGAGCCGCTTTGCAAGCGGTGTCACGGTGATCACGACGCGTGACACAAACGGCAACGCACACGGCATTACCGTCAGCGCATTTTGTTCGCTCTCAGCCGAACCGCCCCTCATCCTCGCCTGCATTCACAAAGAGACAGGCAGCCACTACGCATTTATCGAGCGACAGGCATTTGTCGTTCACATCCTGGCCGAGCATCAACGGCGCGTCTCAGAGCAATTCGCCTTACCTATCGAAGATAAATTTAACGGCATGTCGCTGGTCGCTCCTGCCGAAGGTCTGCCCGTCATCGCAGGCTCGCTCGTAACACTTGAATGTGAGATGGTAACCACCCATGACGGTGGCGACCACACGATCTTGATCGGAAAGATCATATCCGCCGAGGTCATTGACGACAAACCGCTCCTTTATTTTCAAGGCGATTATCGCGAGATCGCGCACTAACCGTCTTTTGGTACAATTGATTTTCCGTCCTACCACTCACTTTTTGCATCTTAAATAGACTCTCCGAATTTTACGTATGAAGATAAAACTACTGTTTGCGATAGGTGTATTTGCCGTTGCGACCGCTTCCGCGCAATCGCCCTCGAAGATCGTCTCGCAGGCTAACAAAGCACTCGGCGGCGAAAAAGTTCTGAAAGCAGTCAGCTCATCCGTACAAACCGGAAAGATCACGCGCTTGTCAGATAACGCGACTGGTTCGTACTCAGCCTTTGCGTCGGGCGGTTCATTTTACGGCGGCCAATAC
>JANPDK010000051.1:0-9603 GCA_031431415.1 Acidobacteriota bacterium
GGGCCGATATGCACACATCGGCAAAAATTTTCTCAGCCCTCAATCCGGCGTACGCGAACCCGTCGATCTCAAGGCCGCAGGCGTGACGTGGTCGCCGGTGAAATGGCTCTCGGCGTCGCTCAACGCGAGCACGGCCAAGCGTCCAACCGAGACGGGGCGTGCCGACAGCTTTGTCTCAGCCGCCTTTGGCATCACACCCGGTGCGGGTAAGCCGCGATTCTACTTTTCGCATACGCAGAGTAGTTCGAAAGTCGTCCGGTCAGGCGCATTTACGCTTGTCAACGCCTCCAAAGATTTCTCCCGCTGGCGCCTCTTCATGAGCGCGACTCGCACCAAAACGCTCGGGCCAGCGTCCGTTAACGCACAGTTCGGCTCGAACATTTCTATCAACGACAACAACTCGCTTGAGATCAGTCAGGGCTTTGGCTCGCGCCGAAACCTGAACGGCCTCGTCGACTGGCGAACGTCCGGCCTGTTTGGCAAGCGCCTAAGCGCGACGTTCGGTGCAGGCTACAGCTATTCGCCCAGCGCAAAGATCACCGCTTTTGAACGCGCTACCGCATCGCTTGCTCTGCCGCGACAGACTTCGCTGCAAGTGAGCTACACGCACACAAACTCCGGCCCTGTGGTTCTTGTGCAGCTTCGCGGTTCGCTGTTTCAACGGCGTGAGGCGTCCTCTTATCTCAATGCATCGACCGCTCAGGCGGCAAAATTCAGCACGGTTTCGGGCCGCGTCTATCAGGACGTGGACGAAAACGGAACGTACGACGCAACGGTCGACAAGGCCCAGACGAACGTCAAGGTGCGCGTCGATGGCAACCGATATGTCGAGACCGACGCGAACGGCGTGTTTTCGTTTGAGGCGATCTCCGCTGGTGAACACAAAGTTTACCTCGATCTGCTGTCGGTCCGGGCTGACCTAACGCTGTTAGATGGCGGTTCGCGTGATCTCACGCTGTCGGGCGGCAAATCGGCATCAATGGATTTTCGTCTCGTTCGCACCGGCCGAATCGCTGGCCGAGTCTGGCTCGACCGCAATAACGACGGCAAATTTGACGACGGCGAATCACCGCTTGCCGACATTCGAATAGTCACCGCAAGCGGACGCGACACATTGACCGACGCCGACGGATATTTCACTATCGCCGATCTCGCACCCGGCGAACATGTTGTTTTGATCGATGAAAAGACGCTGCCGGAAAAAACTGTGACTCATTCGAAACCGCTCGCCGTACATGTATTCGCCGGGCGACAAACGAGCGAGATATTTCTCGCCGTTATCGACCAACCGGCCGAGGTCAAAAGATTTGGAACGGCAAAATAGAATGCGTTAGAGCCCCTTGACGTACCTGACGAGCCCTGCGATCTGTGCCGCCGATAACTTCTTGTTACGGGGCATCTCGCCTTTGCCGTTGCGGATGATGCGGGCCATCTTGTCAGCTCCCATCGCCTTGACGCTGTCGTCGGTCAGATCGTCGGCCTCGGTGCGGCGACCGTCTTTGGTGTTCGCATGACCATCGTTGCCGTGACAACGCGCGCAATGCGCACGATAAATTGAGGCCTGAGCGACGTTCTCCCCGCTCTCGGCCGCGGTCGGAACTGTTTCAATGGAACGCGGTATCATCGCAAATGCCGCAGTCGCAACGAATACAGTTATCGCAAATATCTTTGCTGCTATATGTAAGGTTTTTTTGTGCATGGCTCTATCATTGTCCTAGCAAGGCGGTCTCGATTTCAAGTCCGTTCAGGTATTTAGACGTGACTTCTCGTGAAATTGCTCCATTTTTCTTCAACCCGCACGATAAATTTCTGCATCGACCAATATTAGAATCGAGTCATGTACGGGACGAGCCCGATCCAAGGTTAACTTGTCACTCGTCACTTAAAACTATCCACTGAAGTAGCCTGATGCGACTTTCTTCCCGCCCGGCCCCGCCGAGATCGCGGGACCGGATGTTTATATTGACTAAGAATTTTGCCCGCGAAACACGCGAAAGAACGCGAAATGCAGAGAATTTTTGCCCGCGAATAACCCGAATCTACTCGAATAGAAGAACATATATTGTTTTTCTTATTCGTGTAGATTCGCGTTATTCGCGGGCAAACTTCTTGTTCTTATTTCGCATCATTTCGCGGGCAAATCCTTCCCCAAAAGCAACCGTTCGCGAGCCTCGCTGCATCTACGCAAGCAAGACTGGTCGCAAGAATCTCTTCCCGGAACATTCTTTATTAGTAGGTGTCTAAGTATTTGACGATACGTGGCTTACAGCCGTGTATCGCGGAGGGAAAACTATGTCTAAAAAGAGCTTTATTGATTCTGTCGAAGTAAAAAGTCCTTGCAGCGAAGACTGGCACAAGATGAGCGGCACGGACAAAATACGCTTTTGCTCGCACTGTTCGACGAGTGTGAACAACCTGTCCGAGATGACCCGAAAACAGGCCACACGGCTCGTCCGCGCGTCAAACGGCAATCTTTGCATCCGCTACATCGCCGACCCGAAGACAAAACGGCCGATGTTCGCCGAGCAGCTATTACAAATAACCCGCCGGGCCCCGAGCGTCGCCGCAGGAGTAATGAGCGCGTCGATCGCGTTGTCGAGTCATGCTTATGCACAGGAAAGTTCACCGGTGCCGACTCCTCCACCGGCAGTCGAACGCCCTGAGATCGACAAGGAAACAAAATCGGAGAAGATAGCGTCGCCACGCGTTGGACGTATTTCGGGCACTATCGTCGACCCTGCGGGCGCCGTCATTCCCGGTGCGACGGTGAGCATTTTCAGCGTCGACGCCGCCAAGGTCGCCGCGACGACGTCGAATGACAATGGCGACTACACTTTTAGCAATCTGCGAGCCGGGACTTATCGGATCGAAACAACCTCGCCCGGCTTCTTAGCGAACGCCAAAACAGTCACGGTCACTGATCGTAATGATTCGGTCGCCGACACTTCACTCGAGGTCGGCGGTTTCGAGTGGGTTGTCGAGATCAAGGCGGATGTGCAGCTTGATGGAGTTGGTTACGCTATGGGCGGTGTGATGGTCATGGTCGAATATTCATCTGCTTTGTCACGTGCAGTTGCCAATGAAGAGATTGAAGTGGTCCGCGAACTTCTAATAAAAGGAGCCAGAGCCAATGAAAAAGAAGATGGCTACCGCAAAATAACCCCGCTCTTTGTCGCGGTCGAGACAGGAAATATCGAGATCACACAGCTTTTGCTGGACCACGGGGCAAAAGTATCCGCCAAAGACATTGAGAAGCAGACGCCTCTGATGCGTCTCGACGACGACGCGACGCCTGAGCTGGTCGAGCTGCTCGTTCGATACGGGGCGAAAGTTGATCTGGCTGACAAGGAAGGTAATACGGCTTTGATACTCGCGGCGGAGTCGGTCAAGGCAGAGGTGCTTAAGGCGTTGATCGACACAGGTGCGGACGTTCGGGCGAAGAATAAGCTTGGCCGCACCGCCCTGATGGAGGCGGCAGAGAATGATGATCTCGAGAGCGTAAAATTGTTGCTTGAGGCTGGAGCCGAGGTCAATGTGCGTGATAAAGAAGGCGACTCGGCGTGGGACCTGACTTCTAATGATGAGATCGAGAAGTTGCTCGAAACATATGGGGCTGAGACCAAGAGTGACGACGAAGAGACCGCCGAACCGTCAGCGACGCCGACTCGATAACCGATCAACTTCTTCTTTGCGGCCTTAGCGAGCTTTGCGTGAGATACATCTTAGAAAGAGAGTTTCACGCAAAGCTCGCGAAGAACGCAAAGGAAGACAAGAAGAAAATCAGAACCGAACCGCCGCACAAAATCCGTGCGAACGCATTCCTCGCAAATTCGTGATAAAATGTCTCGTTTTCATACCCCTTTGCGAGACATAAAATTATGAAATATTGCCCCGTTTGCGACTTACGTTTTGACGAAGAGATAATCAAATTTTGTACGAAGGACGGCACGCCGCTTATTGAAGAGACGACGCCGAGTTTTACGGCGATGCCGAGCGAGCCTCTGGACGACGACTTTGGCGAGGAGACGGTCATTCGCCGTCGCGACGACATTGTGCCGCCCACTCAGCAGGGCGACCGCATCGTCATCCCGACCGAGATACCGCAGCCCGATCAGCAGGTGCGGCCTCGAACTCAGGCGTATTATCCGCCACCTCCGCCGCCGGCGAATACGACCAAGACGATCGTTCTAACCATCGGCGGAACGCTCGCGGCCGTCGGTCTCGGAGCGCTTTTGTTCTGGCTGTTTCAGGGCGAGCCGCCGGTTGCGAACAACATCAACACAAACGCGCCAAATTCGAACATGAACACAAATCTGAATAGCAATATCGGATTTGATTCGAATTTCAACTTCAATACCAACGCGAACTTCAACGCTAACTACAATATCAATACAAATCTAAATGCGAATATGCGTTCGCCATCGCCGACGCAGACGCCACGGCCCAGCCCGAGCCCGACGATGACGCCGCGTGAGACACCTGCGCCGACCAGCGCTCCGTCACCGCGACCGACGATAGATCGTCCGCCCGGTACAGCCACGCCCGGCGGCACACCACGAGGCGGTCCGCGACCACCAGCGATGACCTCAAACCGCCCGGCGAATAACGGGAACTAGTCAGAACCGCCTACGTAAGCGGTTCTGACAGGGCGAGTTCGACAGCTCGTCGAGGGTCGATGACGCCCCAGCCTTGGCGGTCGACTTCGTAGTGCGGCAGGCGTTCGGCTGATGCGATGAGGATGCGTTTTACGTCAGATGGTGTCAGCGACGGATTTGCTTCGAGCATTTGCGCCGCGACGGACGAAACGATCGGGGCCGAGAACGATGTGCCATCAACGTATTTGTAGTTTTTGGTAATGACATTTTCGCGGCGTATTTTTAGCGTGATTATCTGTCGAATACTATGTACCGGGCGGTCGTGAGCGGCGTCAAGCTCCGGGTCGATGCCGACGTTTTGGTGCATTATGGTGTGCAGGTCGGCGTCAACTGCTTTGTCGAGCTTTTCGAGCAGCTCGGCCTGTTGGGCGGTCGGTGTATTCGGCAAGATCGGTGCCGGTATCCAGATCGATGAGGCGATCACCTCGGGCTTTTGCAACCCGTCGATCGTCGGGCCGTACGACGAACGGTACATGCCGCGTTTCGCACGATTGATCGAATTATTATCATCCAGACCGCCGACCGCGATGCACGACGGAGCACTCGCGGGCGGGACGACAGGATGATTTGGCAGATGCCCGGCGTTGCCGACCGCACAGACGACCATTATTCCCGCGGCCGAACATTCCTCGACCACCTGCGACAGCGGATCGTGCAGGTAGCTCTGTTCGTCGTCGCCTCCGGCTGAGATATTTACGATGCGGATTTTGTATTTCTCGCGATTTTCGAGTACCCATGTCAATCCGTCCTGGATGTCTTGGTCGGTAATGCGGCCCGTTCGGGCGAGCTTTACGAGCACAACATCGGCGTCAGGAGCGATGCCGCGATAAAAGCCGTTCGAGAGCGAGCCGTTACCAGCCGCCACGACCGAGGTCATCATTCCGTGCCAACTCGCCACATCCGGCTCAAACAGCGACGTGATATCGCCGTCTTCGTGGAGCATGTTGCGATAGGAGAGAATTCGACCCTTCAGATCGACGTGCGGATAAAAGCCCGAATCCAGAAACGCGATCGTTACGCCCTTGCCCGTAAACCGATCGTCCGCATCGAGCCGGAGCGGTGTCGAGAGCACATGCGAACCATCCTTCTGCACCGCCGCGTCCTTTATTATCTGATCTTTTGCACGCTCAAAAAGCCGTGCACAACGCACGCATATCTCGCCAAAATCCTCGGCTCCCGGAGCATTAGCACGGATGAGCTTCGCAACATCATCCGCAAGCGAACCGAGCGCGACACATCCATCGCGAGCAAAACGAGAGCAGACCGGACACACATCGCTATCCGACGAAAGGCCGGACGATAAAGTGGATCGTGTTTGTGAAAGCGATTCTTGAGGCGTCATTAATGGATTTCAAGTTTTCCATAACAAGCGGTTAAAATCAATCTCGTCTTATGGCAAGAAAAAAGATCGGCCTCGCACTTTCCGGCGGCGGCGCACGTGGGTTTGCCCACATCGGCGTTCTGCGCGTTCTGGCGGAAAATAATATTCCCATCGACATGATCGCGGGCACATCCGCGGGGTCGATCATTGGGGGCGCGTATGCGTCCGGTATGTCGGTGGACGAGATCGAGGCGATGGCCGCGAAGGTTGGCTGGCTAAATATCATTCGGCCGGCGTTTAGCTTTGGCGGCGTGCTCTCGAACGCTCCGATGGGCACGTTTCTTCGCAAACATTTTCCCGTCAGCCGTTTCGAAGATCTCAAAATACCGTTCGCGGCGGTCGCGTTCGATCTGGCGACGAGCGAGCCGGTCATTTTTCGCGATTCCGGCGATCTGATCGAAGCGATCCGTGCAAGTTGTTCCGTTCCGGGTATATTTGCACCGGTGCGTGACGAGACGCACCGCAGGCTTGTCGATGGCGGCGTGGTGTCTCCGATGCCTGTAGAGACGGCACGCTCGATGGGCGCCGATATCGTTATCGCCGTGAATCTGCTCTCGTGCGGCACGTCGTTTAGCAATAATTCGCACAATCTGATCGGTATCGCATTGCAATCGACGCTCGAAGTGATCCGCGCCGTTTCTATACGCGAAAACAGTCACGCCGACCTCGTCATAGAGCCGCAGATCGCACATCTCAGACTTGATGAGATCAAGAAGTACAGAGAGTTTATAACGCTCGGTGCTGAGGCGGCGTCGGAGAAGATCGGCGAGATATCGACGCTGACAGAAGAATGAACCAGGAAAAAAACACGAATAAAAAGGCGGAGCAAAACGCCCCGCCTATGGAATGGTTCAGGTAGAAAGCCCTTAAAACCTCAGCTTCAATCCCAATTGAATTCGTCTCGGATCAAACGCCGATGTAAACCCAAGTGGTGAGCTTGGCCCGACATCGCGACGGCCTCTGACGTTCTCGTTTTGGTCAAACGATGTGCCGACCGTGTTATTAACCGAGGCAAAGTTAAGTCTATTTAATAAATTGAATGCCTCGGCGGTCAGATCGAGACTGACATTCTCCGAGAATCTGATCTTTCGCGTGGCCCGCATATCAAAGGTCGAGAAGCTCGGCCCGATGCCGACGTTGCGGGCGATCGAACCCGACGCAACGCCACTCGCGAGAAACAGCGGACGGTCGCCGTTGGTGCTGCGATCACCGTTGACGTCGGCTCCGGCGAGCAAATTAAACGGGCGGCCACTATTGGCACGAAAGATCGGTGTCAGCGTCCAGTCTTTTAGAAAAGCATTCTGCGACGAGCTTTGCAGCACGGCGTAGATCACAAATTTGTGACGCTGATCGAAGGCGGACAGCGAGTATTCCGACTTCTCATCCAACTGATCATTGGCACGAAAATCACTGTTATAGTCCGTCACCTGATCGTTCGCCTCGCTGTAGGTGTAGTTGCCCGAGATCGAGATGTTGCGGCCAAACTGCTTGTTAAATTCGACCACCACGCCGTGATAATTTGCCGACGCAGCCGACTCGTAAATTATCTCCTGAAACAGCGTCGGACTTCGGAAACAAGTGAATATACCGGCTCCCGCGCAATCCGGAGCAAATGCGCCGCCCCATTCGCGAATTCCACGCGAGCTGAGCGGACGATCGAGCAAATTGATATCGCGGGCACGCGTCACAAATTGCGTCAAAGCCCACGTATAGCTAACGCCAAACGTAAAGCCGGGTGCGATTTCGTGCTCGAGCGCGAGGCTTCCCTGCTGTGCACGCGGACCGCGGTACGTCGAGTCGGGCCGGAATATAACCGTCAGCGGATTGCGCGGCCCAGTCTGCGAAACGGTGATGCCAAATTGAGTAAGATCCGATGGACGTATCGTGCGGATCGTATTCGGAATGCCGATCACGCCTTGCGCCCGCAATGTGCGAAAGATATTGACCGGACCATTGGTGGCCAACGGATTGGCCGCGCTGAGTGTCGTCAAAACCTGCGGTATCTGGCGGAATCCGTTGATCTCATTGAGCGACTGGACGACATAGTCGATAACGAAAGGTATCTGAGCATAAAACATGCCATAGCCCGCACGGAATACGGTCTTTCCGTCACCATAAGGATCCCACGCCATACCGACGCGAGGGCCGAGATTGCCATAGTGGGTCCTGAGCGGGCTTCGTCGCGTGTCGATCTCGTAACGTAGTCCGTAATTGATCGTCAGTCCGCGCGTGACACTCCAAGTGTCTTGTCCATAGACCGAATAATATGGGATCTCGCCCTTTACGATGCCATCGCCAAAGCCTTGCTGATACGATGTCGGAAGTCCAAGATCGAGGCCTTGCAGAGGGTTGATCGTCGTCGCAGCAAGGGTCGGGCTGACGAATGACGCGGGCAAAGTGCTAAAGCCAAAACGGCCGCTAAAGAAGGTCTGATCGTCAAACGATCCGTCACGCAGCAGTGCACTGCCGCCAAATTTCATCCGGTGCGACCCACGAACGTATGACAGATTGTCCGCATACTCATATCGACGATCGATATTAAATGCCGGAAGAAAAATGTCGCGGTTGAAAAAACCAAATCCAGGGACATTTAACTCAGGGCCGTTAAGGTCGGTCGAGAGTACGATCAGCTTGCTGTAGTTGGCCTGTACACGGACCTCATTTATCAAGTTCTGGCTAAATATGTGCGTCCAGTTACCGACTATATTGTGATCGATACCGTCAGTATTATTGGCACGCGAAAAACCGACGAGGGCTCGTATCGCCTGGTTGCTGTCGTTGCGTTTTGTATAGCTGTAACGCAGGAAAAATGTGTTCTCGTCACTTGGGATGTAATCAAAACGGGCCGATGCCGCGTTCGAATTGCTGTCAAAAGGAAAGACGCCGCTGTTGTTTCGGAAAAGGTCCTGCGTGCTTTGCTTTGCGGTAAGCGTCGTTGTTAGGGCCGCCGCACACTGTGCCGGAGTGATCATCGGTTGACCGGTGACGCAAGTGATCAGTGCCTGATTGGGCTGAGTCGCGAGGCCGTTAAGGATCGTGGTCTGTGCGGCTGTCGGTTGAAATATCCTGAGATCGGTCAGCACCGAAACGACTGACGATTCACGTCGTCTGAGGCCTTCGTAGCCGCCATAGAAGAATAACTTTTCCTTCTTGATCGGCCCGCCGACCGTAAATCCGTACTGCTGGCGATTAGCCTGAGGCTTGACGCGAGAAAGAGTCGTGCCTGTAAGGACCTGGGCAAACGGATCGGCCGCGTCGAGCCGCTGACTGCGAAAATAGGCGAACGCACTGCCGCGAAAATTATTTGTGCCCGTTTTCGAAACAATATTGATGACGCCGCCGCTGGCACCGCCGAGCTCGGCGTTGTAGTTGCTGCGGTTGATCTGAAATTCCTGCACCGCCTCCTGGCTGAGCGTCGAACGGACACCGCCGCCCTGATCGTTTGCCTCGGCACCGTCAACGGTCACGCTGTTGCCGCGGCCATTATTGCCGTAAAACGATATGCCGCTCTGTGGCGTCTGGGCAACGCGAAAGTCCGAGTTGTCTGCGAGAGCGTTAGAGTCGACC
>JANPDK010000052.1:0-2473 GCA_031431415.1 Acidobacteriota bacterium
ATGCGCCTGAGTTTCTGGATTTCTTGATCGGTGCTTCGTCGGTAGACCGCCAGCAGATCTACCGCGTTGGGCTCGACAAACTGAACAAGGAGGCGGCGAAGCGGTTCAGAAAACCATTCTCCGAGTTGAACACCGCTCAGGCCAGTGATCTGCTCGCTCCTCTGCGCGAACCGGTGACATTTGAGCCGCCAACCGACCCCTTGGCACGTTTTCTTCAGGAAGCGAAGCTTGACGTGCGGAGGGCAACATTCAACTCTCTCGAGTGGAACACCGCTCCGGGCCGCGACCCGGAAGATGCAGAAGGCTTCTATTGGTACCCGATTGCATAGACCAAAGATAAAACCATGGCAAAAAAAGAATACGACGTATTGATCATTGGATCCGGGGCTTCCGGCGGGATGGCTGCCTACACGCTCACCCAGAAAGGGTTGAAATGCCTGATGCTCGATGCCGGGCCGGCGATCGATTTTGCGCGCAACTTTGGCGCAAAACCGGTGTACGAACTGCCGTATCGCGGCTTTGGCAAACCGGGACGGCTAAAACACGTCGTTCAGTCCAATGAATTTAACGCGAATCTTTGGGTGGACGAGGGGCAGGCTCCTTATACGTATGACCCGAAGGAACCTTACAACTGGGTGCGGTTACGTGCGATCGGCGGCAAAACATTAAATTGGGGACGTCAGTGTTATCGCCTGAGCGATCTCGAATTCAAGGCCAAGGATCATGACGGGTTCGGCGACAACTGGCCGATAAGTTACAGCGATCTCGCACCCTACTATGACAAGGTTGAGCCCATTTTTCGGGTCTCGGGACGCAAAGAAGGATTGCCCCACCTTCCGGACGGGATCTTTGTCGAAAATAATACTCCCGACAGCGGGGTCATCAAGCGGTTCGCCGCCGCAGGAAAATCTCGCGGTATGACCCTGACGAAGGGCCGCATTGCCCTCGGCAACAACCGGATGTCGAGTTCACTTAATCTGCTCCTCCCCGCCGCTCGCGCAACCGGAAATTTGACTATCGTGCCAAACGCTGTGGTGCGCGAGATCACGACGGATAAGAATACCGGTCTGGCGGCTGCCGTGAGCTTTGTCGACCGCGTCTCGGGCCGCGAACTACACGCGAAGGCCAGGGTCATCGTGGTCGGGGCATCGTGCCTGGAGAGTACGCGGCTGCTGATGAACTCCGGTATAGCGAATTCGAGCGGCGTGCTCGGACACTATCTGCACGATCACTTCTATCTCCAGCCGGCGATGATCGGTGTCGTCCCCGAGGCTCGCGACGGCAAGGCCCCGCCGGGCCTTATGGGCGGCGGCGCCATGGTTCCGCGCTTCGTTAATCTCAAAGGAAAGGAAAAAAACTATCTCCGCGGCTATGGCATCCCTTTTTCTGCCGCCGGAGGCGTCGGGGCAAGATTCTTGCCAGGCTGGGGTGAAGAACTGCAGCGGCATATCGAGAGTTGTCGCGGGGCGGGCATCAGGGCAGATATCCAGGGAGAGGTGCTGCCGCGGTATGAAAACGAGGTTCGAATCGACGCAAAGGTTCGCGACGCGTGGGGCGTTCCGGTCTTGAACATAAAAACTCGCTACACCGATAATGAGATCAACATGGCAAAGGACGCTGTCGAGACCCTCACTGAAGTATGCCGAGAGGCCGGATTCGAAGTCCTAACAAAGACCGACAAGACGTTTCCACCGGGTTACAGCGTCCACGAGTTGGGAACGTGCCGCATGGGCGACGACCGAAAGACGAGCGTCCTAAATAAGTGGAACCAGAGCCACGACATCAAGAATCTGTTCGTGGTTGATGGCAGCAGCTTTGTTAGCGGTGGCTGGCAAAACCCGACTCTGACGATCATGGCATTAGCCATGCGTTCGACTGACTACCTCGCCGAGCAGATGAGCAAAGGGGACTTATGAGTATTCTGGCAATGGCCGGAGCGGCCTAGTTCGCGTTCGGTGCGCGGTCGCTCTGCTTCAAACGCCTGCGTTTACGGGCTTTCCGAAATAAAATGCAGATTTGCGTTAAATTGCTGTTTCGCGGTTTGACATAATTCTTGGCTTCAAGCAATATTATTGATTGCCGCTCAAGTTGACGAATGCGTCGAGCTTGAAAGAGTTTGAAAAAAGTTGCTTTTGCGGTTGACATACGGATTAGGTTCTGTATAATCGAGAGTTTCGCCCTTGGAGAAGTTTTTAGGGGAGCGAAGTAAAAGAAGTTGATATTTGAAAACTAGATATGTGAGTCCATGTGTTAATTCATAGTGAACAACACGGCGATCACGAGCTTCGGCTTGTGTGAGCCAAAAAGAGCCAAACTTCGGGTTTGGCAAAAAATGAACTAGGAAACTAACGAGAGTTTGATCCTGGCTCAGAATCAACGCTGGCGGCGTGCCTCAGACATGCAAGTCGAACGATTAAAGCTCTCTTCGGAGAGTGCATAGAGTGGCGCACGGGTGAGTAACACGTAAGTAATC
>JANPDK010000053.1:0-9022 GCA_031431415.1 Acidobacteriota bacterium
GGTTTCGCCCAGAGCAATAGCAGGCCGCCCACGATCGATCGAGGATTTGCCGTCGCCGTCGCGATCAGACGCTGCAAGAATTGATCGTGGTAGACCGCGTCGTCATTCATTGTGACTACAAAATCTGCCTGCCATGTCATCGCTGCCGTGATGCCGCGATTGGTTCCCGCAGCATAGTGCAAAGTGCCGTCGCCAGCGATCAGCTCGACCTCGGGAAAGTCTCGGCGGATCGCATCCGACGTACCGTCCGTTGATCCGTCATCGACTATGAATATCTTGATCTCGAGGCCCGTCGCATCGACACGGCGCAGGCTTCTTAAGGCTTGCAGCGTAATATCCCGGCGATTATACACCGGCATGACGAGTGCGACCCGCGTCAGATGGTGATTCATTTAGACAGAGAGTGTGGCTGTTTGCTCGCGAACATTTAGGCTCGCGGCGACCTGCTGCTCGATCCAGCGATACGTAGGTGCAAGGCCGTCCTCGAGCGAGATTTGCGGCTCCCAACCGAGTATTTCGCGTAGCCGCGAGTTATCCGAGTTGCGACCGCGTACGCCCTGCGGGCCGTCAATGTGATTCTTGATAATGTCGATCCCGGCGATGGTTGCCAGAATGTCGGCAAGCTCATTTATCGAGATCATTCGATCCTGGCCGAGATTGAGGGGCTCGGAATGGTCGGATTGCATAAGCCGATAAATACCCTCGACACAATCATCGATGTAGCAGAACGAACGCGTCTGCTCGCCGTCGCCCCAGATATCGATCTCGTGTTTGCCGGTAAGTTTCGCAGTTGCGATCTTGCGGCTTAGCGCTGCCGGAGCTTTTTCGCGACCGCCATCCCATGTGCCATTTTCACCAAAGATATTGTGAAAACGCACGGTACGCGTCTCGATCCCGTAATCTTCCATGTAGTGCATACATAGCCGTTCTGACACGAGCTTTTCCCAACCGTAGGCATCCTGCGGGTACGCCGGATATGCATCTTCCTCTTTAAGCGGCGTGACATTTACATCTTCCTGCAAGTGCTCCGGATAGATGCAGGCCGAACTCGTATACAGATACCGCTTAATACCATTTTCGCGGGCCGCCTCGAGCGTGTGAAGATTGATTAGCGAATTGTTGTAGAGGATCTGTGCATGATGACACGAGATAAAGCCCATCCCTCCCATGTCGGCGGCAAGGGCGTAAACTTCATCAATGCCTTCGGTTGCTTTGAGACAATTTTCCCAACGGCGTAGATCGAGCAGTTCGAATTCGTCGGCATCAGGCGCCGTAAACTCGGGCAACTTGATATCGACACCGCGAACCCAATATCCCCGCTCACGCAAATACGTTACCAGATGGCTGCCGATAAAACCGCCCCCACCTGTGACCAAAACCCTTGTCTGCTCGCTCATATTTGTTGAAAAACGTTACTGCTGCTGATCTTCACCCGAAACGTAATTACTGCGGTGATAGTAGCTCTGATAGTAATAGTAATTATCTTTTGCGTTGAGATTGACGTTGTTGAGAACGACGCCAAATACCTTGGCACCTACTTCTTGCAACAACTGACGCGAGCGTTTGACCACCTGTCGCGAACTACGTCCCGCATTTACAACGAGAATAACACCGTCAACCATTGATGCGATCAAGACGCCATCGGTAAACGATGCGATCGGCGGCGAATCGACGACGACGTGAGTAAATCGTGTCTGCAGCATCCGGAGCAGGGTTACCATCTGCGTCGAGCCAACTAACTCAGCCGGATTTGGCGGTATCGGTCCCGAGGTGAGCAGGTAAAGCTTTGATTTTTCGTCCTGCTTGATCGCGGCTGTAATATCGCCGTCAGCCAGTTCGCTGGCAAGCAACGTGCTCAGGCCGTTGCCGTTCTCCACACCAAAGATCGAGTGCAGACGAGGACGCCGCATATCGGCGTCGATGATCAGGACACGGGCACCGGTTTGGGCGAGGCTGATCGCAGTGTTTGTCGCCGTCGTTGTCTTGCCCTCCGAAGGAAGGCTCGACGTTATTAGCAACGATTTTGGTGCGTGGCCGGCGGTTGATAGCAGGATCGATGTTCGCAAGTGCCTGTAAGCCTCGGCCAGCGAGGAGCGCGAGTCGGCCGAGATCAGAAGCGGCGACGTCGGGGAATCTTCTTCGCCCTCGTTCGATCCTACAAGAAGAAGCTTGCGCTTCGGCATCGAGTCCATCGCCGGTATCGCTGCTAGTGCGGGCAGTTGCAGATAATTCTCGATCTCTTCGGTCGTGCGGATCGTATCGTCGAGATATTCGAGGAAAAGCGCGAGGCCCATTCCAAACAAAGTCGACAGGAAAAGGGCCGCAGCTACCGTCATCAGACGACGTGGCGATACCGGAATATCTGGCGGGATCGCGATCTCAGTTACGCTGATGTTGTTGTCAGTTCCCTGTGCGGCGATGTCGTTACCGCTCACCTGTTTGCGCAAATTATCGAGAAAACCTTTCTTCGTGTCTATATTCTGCTGCAAAAGCTTGATATCTACGGCACTGGTATTCTGGCCCTGGGCCGATCCGTACTGTTTTTCAAAATCTACGCGTATCTTGTCTTCCTCGGCCTTGGCCTGAAGATACTTTGTTCGCAAATTTTCAAGCAGATCGTTCGAAACCCGGGTGCGAAATGCCCCGAGGTCCTTTTGCATCTTGCCAACGTTGTTATCGATGGCACTCTGATACGCATTGATCTGATCGTCAATTTGCTTGAGCTCCGGAGCTCCCTCTTCAAATAGTTGCAGCCTTTCCAGACGCTGATTGCGGAGGTCGCTGATCTTCTTCAGGGTATCCGTCTGAAGCTGGCGAATGATGGTCTCTTGTTCGGTCGTGTACCGTGTCGTGGCCGCTTCGGCCAATGCCTTTATCTTGTCGGGCGACTTATTTACTTCGAGAAATTCGGACTCAGCGGTCTTCCTTTTCTGCTCGGCATCGAGAAGCTGCTTATTCAGGCCTGACAGGCGATCGATAACGATCGTCTGATCACCCTGAGTTTTCAGAATTCCGGCCTGCTGAGTCAAACTTACAAGCCTCGCTTCGTCGTTCTGCACCTCGCTGTCGAGCGTTGTGATTCTTTCGTTAAGAAACGTATTGGTCTTTTTACTCGTCCCCGAACGCTTTTCCTGATTGATCTCGGTAAATGTCTTGGCCATCGAATTGACCACATATGCGGCCAATTCCGGGCTGGTGTGCCGATAGGAGATATCGATCAGCCGCGTGTCCTTGACCGTCGCCCGCGACTCGCGCCGCGGATCGATATCTAAAGTTAGCTTAATAGATTTAACAAACGGCTGAAGCCGAACCGACTCGGCGATCTCTTCAGAGGTCAATAGCGAGTTTTCGGCGAGCACGACATCGCCCGCGTTGCTTTTGCGGTCTGCTGTCGCAAGGCCGATCGAACGCAGGATCGATCGAAACGGTGATACTGAACCAGCTTCTTTCAGTTTGACGAATTCGGGATGCGTATCCAAATTCTGCTCTTTTATGGTGCGGCGGAGCAGATTGTCGCTGAGAAGTAACTGGAGCTGTGTATTGAAATAGGCCGGATCGGCAGAAAGCACGGGGCGTTGCCGCTCACTTGTCACGAGATCCGGATTGGCCTGTTCGGAATCAACCTGCACCACCGCGTGCGCGGCAAATACGTCCGGCTGCCGGGCCATGTAGATCGCTGTGAGCGTTGTTATAAGCACGGTCAGGCCGATGACGAGCCAGAGACGTTTGCGGATCGCACGCCAATAGTCGGCCAATTGGAAACCGTCCGATGCCTGCACATTGCGGTACGACGGATAACTGCCGCCGGGTGCTGTCGGCGGTTCAAACTGGATGTCCGCCTCGCTCAGCGGATTGCGGATTATTCCACGCGGTTCGTTCATAAAGAATTTAAGGGAACCTTAATGCAGCGTTCGGAACCGCATTTTTGAGGGCGTTGGCAAAGCCTAAAATGATGGCCTTGGCCTTATCCTCAGATACGGCGACGATGTCGTTTGGTTGAAGCACCGGGTCAGGAGCTTTGCCGCTGTCTATCTTATTCAGATCAAAGATAAGCTCTTCCCGCTCACCGCCGTCTTCCTTTTGCCGGAGAACGCGGATCTTATCTTTCTTTGCCGCAGGTTTTACGCCCTTGGCGGTGACCAGAGCCTGTGTAAGCGTGATGCTCTCACGGATCTTGATCGCTCCTTGCTCCTCGACGTTGCCGTACATGTAGATTATGTCAGCCTCAAGAACCGAGACAAGATCACCGGGCTGCATCCAGAAAGTTTTCTTGCCTTCCTGAACATCGCGAAGTTTGAAGCCGAACACACTGGCACTTTCCTCAGCATTGTTCGGATCCTGCTTGCAGTTCGCCGTGCCGCCCGAACGGACAACGATCAGCCGTGTTCCCGCCTCTTTATTTGGGCCGCCGGCGAGGGCGAGCATTTCGAGCAGATGAAACCGGCGTCTAACAAAAAAATACTCGGGTTTTACGACCGCGCCCAGAACGCCGATCGATTGTGACCTTTGCTCGGCGACGTTAACGACGACCTCGGGATCACGAATAAACTTTGCCTTGTAGGCAGCGGCTATCTCACTGGCTAACTCGGTCTCAGACTTGCAGACCGCGACGACCGGTTTGTCGAGACGGAAAAGCGAGATGGTGCCATTCGGGCTCACCGGCACGCGCTGGTTGAGATCCGCGTGCTTAAAAACCCTTACCTCAAGCACATCCTGAAAACCGATCCGATACCGGTCGTCATCGCGTTCGACGGTGGCGACCAAGGCCTCCGACGGGGCCGTCGTCTGGGCAGCGAGGCATACGCAAAAGCACAGCCCTAAAATGCTGACCGATAATGTGGTGATAAAATTCCTCATAATACTTCCTGAGATTGTCGCCGCCGGAAACATCTTGCGTGCCACGGGTCGGAATTATCGCTCGGCTAAAGTCCTATAAATAGGCATTACTACAAACGACAATAATACCAAATGAGCCCCGACAATGAAACACAAGTTTTGCAACAAGCCGCCTTTTAGCTAAACTCTGAATCACACATAACCGTAGCCGATGGGCAGTAACCGATGGAAACCGCGACGCCGATGCTTCGGCAATATCTCGATATCAAAAAGCTTTATCCGGGAACGATTTTGTTTTTCCGGCTAGGCGACTTTTATGAGATGTTCAACGAGGACGCAATCGTTGGCTCGCGTGAACTGGAGATCACACTTACCGCCCGCCAAAAGGACGGCCCAAATCCGATACCGATGTGTGGCGTCCCGCATCATGCGGCTGCGAATTACATCGCTCGATTGGTGCGAAAGGGCTATCGCGTAGCCATTTGCGAACAAACCGAAACCCCGACCAAAGGCGTAAAGCTGGTAAAACGTGAAGTTGTACGTGTCATCACGCCGGGAACGGCGATCGACCCACAACTCGTTGAATCGAAAGATTCCGTCTATCTCGCCGCGATCTGCGGCTCGGTCGATACTTTTGGCGTTTCGTTTCTTGAGACGTCTTCTGGACATTTCTCCGCGACTGAGGTCACGGGATCGAACGCGTGGCAGAAAGTCTGTGAAGAGATCGATGCCTTCGCACCGCGTGAATTGCTTTATCCGGAATCGATGGAAAATATGATCCAGCAGACGTTTGCGGGCGATGCCGGGTCAAATCTATTCGACCAGAATCCTGTTTCGACTGCGCTCACACTGACTTCGCGACCAAACGACGATTTTGACGAAAAACAGTCTGAAATTCGCTTGACACGCCAAATGGAGGTCGCTCACCTGTCGGGATTTGGCTTGGATGGCCACGATGAGGCTGTTCGTGCGGCCGGCGCGTGTTTGAAATACGCTCAGGATACACAACGCGCGACCGCCGGACATATTTCCGAGATCAAGTATTTTGAAACGGCAGATTGCATGGTCCTAGACGCCGTTACACTTCGGAATCTCGAAATTTTCGAGTCTCGCGGCGAGAAATCAAAGAACACGCTGTTCGGTTTGCTTGATGAGACGGTTACCGGAATGGGCTCGCGATTGCTAAGGCAATGGATTTCGCGTCCTTCGCTTAAGCGAGCGGAAATTCAGACAAGATTAGCCGCCGTTACCGAACTTTCGGATACGATTCTCCGCGAGAAGCTACGTTATTTGCTCAAACAAGTCAGCGATCTCGAACGCCTGATCGGTCGCCTCAATCTTGGAACTGCCACACCGCGTGATGTGGTCGCTCTCGGATGCTCGCTCGGCCAGGCTCCGCAGGTTAATCAGGTTTTGGCCGATGCTCAGTCATTGCTGCTGCAAGTTCTCGCCGAGAATGTCTTCGAACTTCCCGAGGTACGCGATCTGATCGAACGCTCGATCATTGACGAACCGCCGATGAATACTGCGGACGGCGGCGTAATTAGGAATGGTTACAACGCCGAGCTCGACGACCTGAGAAGCGTTTCAACCTCGGCGAAGCAGACGATCGCTAGCTTCGAAGAGAACGAGCGGACGCGAACGGGCATTACCAACCTCAAGATCAGATTTAACAACGTCTTTGGCTACTACATCGAAGTCTCGAAGGGCAATGTCAGCCGAGTTCCCGATGACTACGAACGCCGCCAAACGCTTGCAAATGCGGAGCGATATACAACGCCACAGCTCAAAGAATGGGAGCAGAAAGTGCTAGGCGCCGAGGAGAGGATCGGGCAGCTTGAGGCGGAATTGTTCCAACAGATCCGCGATCGGGTTTGCGGAGAAACGCGGAAATTACAGTCGACCGCCCGTGCCCTCGCAACGCTCGATTCCCTCTGCTCCCTTTCCGAAACCGCGGCGAAGCGAAATTTTGTTTGTCCTGTATTGCACGACGGCGACGAGATTGAGGTCGTCAATGGCCGTCATCCGGTCGTCGAAGCGTCGATCGGCGGCTCGTTCATACCGAACAACATCCGGATGAATAACTCGACCGACCGTTTGCTCGTGATAACCGGTGCGAACATGGGCGGCAAATCGACGTTTTTGCGGCAAGTCGCGATCATACAGATACTCGCCCAGATTGGCTCTTTCGTCCCTGCGACATCGGCGCGTCTGCCAATAGTTGATCGCGTTTGGACTCGTGTCGGAGCATCAGACGATCTTGCTTCGGGCCGCTCGACCTTCATGGTCGAGATGACCGAGACGGCGGCAATATTACACAATACGACGCCGCGAAGCCTCGTTCTCATGGATGAGATCGGGCGCGGAACATCGACTTTCGATGGCCTCTCGATCGCGTGGGCCGTCGCCGAGCACCTCCACAATTCGACCGAACATGCCGCAAAGACGATGTTTGCAACGCATTACCACGAAATGACCGAACTAGCCGAAAATTTACCAGGAGCAAAAAATTATCAGATCACCGCGACCGAGAAGGACGGCGAAGTAGTGTTCCTGCACAAGCTTCAGCCAGGAAAAGCCTCGAAATCATACGGCATCGCCGTCGCAAAGCTCGCGGGATTGCCAGCAAATGTAATCGAACGTGCAAAAAGCGTTCTCGAAAAACTCGAGCAATACGAACTCGCCGTCTTCGCCGACGAACGGAAAACGGGTCTCGCGAAGGCAGCCGGCGGACGCCTGGCTTCGCAGTTTTCGCTATTTGCAGTGACCAATGAGACCGCGATAGACGAATTGCGAAATGTAGATGTTGCGAAATTGTCGGCGGACGAATCTAAAGTTTTACTTGAAAAGATCAAAGCTAAGATAGTGTAGGAGAATAAGATGGCAGACCGCCGCACATTTCTAAAGACCTCGCTAGCCGCCTTGCCGCTTCTAGCAGCTCAAAAAACTGAAGCCGTAGAGCGAGTTGTTCGATACAAACGTCCGGTCGTTGTCTCGACATGGAACAGCGGCATTAGGGCGAACGAGGCGGCGTGGAAGGTGCTCAAAGACGGCGGTAAAGCCGTCGATGGCGTCGAACAGGCGTCACGCTCGGCCGAGGCTGAGGCAAGTTGCTGTGTCGGGCTCGACGCGTTTCCCGACCGCGATGGTTTTGTAACGCTGGATGCGTCGATAATGGACCACAGATCGAATTGCGGCAGCGTCGTCTTTCTGCGGAATATCAAACATCCGATCTCGGTCGCCCGAAAGCTGATGGAAACGACAAAACACGTCTGCCTCGCCGGAGACGGAGCATTGCAATTTGCTCTCGAAAATGGATTCGAGCGGATGCCAGAAAAGCTCTCGCCAGATGCCGAGAAAGCGTGGAAAGAATGGCTCAAGAAATCGGAATACAAGCCGGTAGTGAACATCGAGAACCGTAAATCCGTCAGTCAAAACGATCTTTCGGCGCCAAATACATTCGACGACGGATCATTCAACCACGACACGATGGGAACCATTGCGCTCGATGCGAATGGCGACCTTTCCGGAGCGTGTACGACTAGCGGAATGGCATTTAAGATGCACGGCCGCGTGGGTGATTCGCCGATCATCGGAGCCGGCCTGTTTGTCGATAACAAAGTCGGCGCCGCGACTAGCTCAGGTGTTGGTGAAGAAGTGATCCGCATCTGCGGCACGCACACGATCATTGAAATGATGCGTTTCGGCTACACCCCAAAAAAGGCCTGCGCCGAGGCCGTGAAACGCATTATCGACCGAGATTTGAAAGCGGCGAAAGACTTGCAGGTCGGCTTTATCGCGATATCAAAACTCGGCGATGTCGGAGCCTATTCCATCCAGCCCGGGTTTTCCTATTCGGTGACCAATTCCAATACGACTGCGACCCTAATGGCGGAAAGTTTTTTTAAGTAGAATCTAACTGACCGACAAATGCGAGCATGCTCCAGATTCTCCGGGCTTGCCCGCCTATTTGCGGAGAAGCTTGCATCTCCGTTACTGGAATCGCGGAATCTTGAGCAGCAACTATCGGAGAAGCCAGCTTCTCCGCAAATAGGGCGGCAAGCCGCAGTATGACTTTCGACATACCTTCGCCAAGCTGATAAAATCAAGGTTTTTACGATGATCGAACAACTTCGCTCGCTCACCTTAGAGCAAAAAATAGGACAATTATTCTTTATCGGCATCG
>JANPDK010000054.1:0-12039 GCA_031431415.1 Acidobacteriota bacterium
GGCTGGCGATTTTGCTCAATGAATGCCAATGCCTCAGCCGATTGGCCGCGAAATATGTAGATCTGGGCCAGCACATTGCGGGCTACGGGATGGTTCGGATCGAGATCCAGACCGTTTCTGGCTAACGCGAACGCCTTATCGCCCTGTCCTATTGCCGCCATCCACCAGGCCTTTGTCGCTACCATGTTGATGTCGAGCGGCTCGCTGTCAAGGCCGCGATCCATCTCTGCGATGGCTTCGGGTACGCGCCCCGACGAGCCGAGATAGAGTTGTCCGTATCGAAAATGGGCTGTTGCACTATTCGGGTCGAGCTCGATCGCTCGTTTGAATTCGCGTTCCGCTTCGGCCCAGTTCCAATCATATGCGGCCAGCGTGTTTGCCAGAGCCGTGTGAGCTTCAGAGAGATTCGGGTCTATCTCAAGAGCACGTTTAGCTGCTGCCTTTGCCTTCGGGAAAGCCTCCTGTGGAGGCGAGTAAGGATACGCCGGCATCTGATTGTATGCCTCGGCGATACGGGCGTATGCAAGTGCGAAATTCGGGTCGATTTCTATCGCCTGCTCATAGCTTTGGATAGCCTTTATCACTTCGTCCTTTGTCCGGCGGGCAAAGTGATAGCGCCCTTTCAGATACAATTGATAAGCCTCGTTACTGTCGGTGTACTTCTTCGTGATCCCTCTTTCGTCGCCGGCCAGTTTCAGCTGCAGCTTTTGCGTGATCGTCGTCGCGATCTCACGCTGCGTTGCCAGCAGATCGGCCATTTTTCGATCGTACTGTTCAGCCCATATCAATTTTTTGGTGCGAGAGTCGATCAATTGCACGCTTATCGACAGGTCATCACCCCGCTGAGTCAACCGTCCCGACATCACCGCATCGACCTCAAGTTCCTTGGCGATCTGCGCGATATCCGTATCCTTGCCACGATACCTCATGACCGAACTCGTGGGACTTACTTTCAGATTCGGCAATTGAGAAAGCCGGTAGATCAAGGAATCTGCCAGTCCGTCAGAAAGATAATCCGTATCGCTATTTCCACTCCGGTTTTCGAAAGGAAGAACCGCGATGGAATTGATCTGCTCGGAAGCCGCCGGTTTGATATACCGATAGCCAAAAAATCCCGCAACGAGAACCAAGACGACACCAGCGATAACTGCCAACCGCCGCTGCCGACTGCCAACTTTCCCCGGCGGCTTAGCCGCCCGATGTGCGGAAAGGCTCTGCCTTTCCGCAAGTTCACCCGAAGGATTTCGAGGCTCCGCCTCCGCTCCGGTGCGAAGGATAGCGGTCTGGTCGGTCGTATTGATTTGCACTCGGGTTGGCGACTCGCCGGCCGGGAACCCAGTCGCTATCGCTCCCGGTTCTGACAAGATCGCCGTCGCGGGTTCATCGCCCGTACCCGAGCCGCTCGCCGGGCCTTCGAGGAGCGCATTTCCATCGTCGAGACAGTACAGCAGCGTGTCGTCGTAATAGTCTCGTCTGCATTCAGGACATCGTTTCATTTTACTTTTTGAAGAGGTCTCTAGGTTACAGATTATATCCCATACGCCGGAGCAGATTCTGGAACCTGGGGCTATCTCGGATTGGATCCCATAAGGGCTCGTCTTTGTGAAAATCTCCGATTTGTCCGGCAGCCAGACCTTTTTCCAACCAATTCAAGGCCATGTCTTTCTCATTCAGGGTCGCATAGATCTTAGCTATAAAGTGTGCCTGACTCAGGTTGCCGGCCGACATTGTTTCTAATTCCTTGATCACCTGGAGAGCTTCCGCCCGCCGCCCCTGTGCTGCGTAAACCATGCCGGTACTGTGAATCAAGATCGGATCATTCTTCCTTTCACGTTTCGCCGTTTCCAAATCTGCGAGAGCTTCGTCAAATAATCCATTTTGGATTGACACCCCGATCTCAGCAGGATAGGCAAAAGGGGGACCGATGTCGTTGGCTTGGCGTAGAATTTCACGCGCCCGGGGATAGTCTCGTTTCAAATAGTAAGGAAGTGACAAGGCGCGAGCGATGATTAGAGAAAACGGGTCAAATTCACGCGCTTTCAAATATTCATCTATACTTTCGTCAAACCTTCCCTGCCGGGCATAGGAAATCCCCAAATAATGGTGTGCCACCGCCGAGCTTGGACTGATCTCGAGAGCACGCTGTAATTCACGATCCGCCACCGAGAAATCATAAGGGGCGAACATTACGAAGGTGTATGCGAGGGCGGCGTGGGCCTCCGCCAGATTCTCATCGATTTCAATTGCTTTTCGCGCGGCTTCTGCGGCTTTTCTCCGACCCTCGGCGGGCGAGATATAGCTACGCACCCCCGATGCTCCGTAAGCCTCGGCCAGACCCGCATACGCGAGTGCATAATTGTTGTCTTCGGCGATTGCTTTGTCGCAGTAACTAATGGCGGTAAGCAGATCCTCTTTCGTCCGGCGTTGTGCGAACGAACGCCCGTGAATGTAATATTGAAATGCCTTTAGGTTCTCAGTCGGACGTTTTGCAAGTTGTTGTTTGTCAGTTCCGCTCAACTTCAAACTCAGCTTCGCTGATACTTCTTTTGCGATATCGGATTGCAAAGCAAAAACATCCGAAAGCTTTCTGTTATATCGCTCGCTCCAGATCACGTTTTCCGTGGCCGCATCGATCAACTCAAGAGTAAGTGTCAACTGATCGCCGCGTTGGACAACCCGGCCATTAAGAATCGCCTGCACGTTTAGTTCTTTGCCGATCGTCTTTGCATCGGTATCTTTTCCCTTGTAACGAAATACTGACGACCGAGCTTTTACCTTCAGATTTGACAATAGTGAAAGGCTCCCGATCAACGTCTCAGTCATTCCGTCCGAAAGATATTCAACATCGGCATTGCCACTGTCGTTGACGAAAGGCATTACGGCGATCGACTCGATCTGTTTTGAATTTACCGAAGTGAAATATCTGTAGCCAAAGAATCCTACAACAAGAATTAGAACCGCCGCGATCAAGGCGGCCAGCGGCTTTGCCGCTCTATTTGCGGAGAAGCTCTGCTTCTCCGATAGGCCACCTAAACTCTCTTGAGGCTTTGCCTCCGTCCCAGTTGGGAGAATAGCGGTCTGATCAGTCATGTGTATCTGTGCGCGGGTCGGAGCCTCGCCGGGAGCAGCGGTCGAGTGCAAGATAGCGGTAGCGGGCTCGTCGTCCGAGGACAAAGCCCCACCCGCTACCGCAGGTGGTACTGACACGGCCGGGCCATACAGCAATTCAGATCCGTCATCAAGACAGAACATCATTGTATTGTCGTAATCGCGACCGCAGTCAGGGCATCGTTTCATAGTATTGCGTCGTATTCGCGATAATGGGTGCGAACTGTTGATTCACTACCCAACTAACTAAACGTAAAACCGACTCGCCATAGGGCAATTTGATTTCTCAAAAACTCTGTTTCGACGGCTTGGTAGCCTTGTCGTTAACAATTACTTTCTAATTAGGAATTTGGGCGATTATAGCACGACTTATAGCCGAATTAGGGCAAGGCTCCTGGCGGCCTCGTCGCGATGTGCAAACATTTTGGCGGGGTCATTGGTAATTAACGAGCCGATGCCGCGTTCACGGCAGCGGGCGATCCATTTTGGGTTGTCGGCGGTCCAGATGGTGACGCTCATTTGGGCTTCGGCGGCGAGGGCGGTGAGTTTTGGCGTGGCGAGCGAATAGTGCAGCGAGATCTGATGTGCTCCAAATTCGTGGGCCATGGCAATGATGTACTTGCGTTTGCGCAATATCGTCATGATCGAAGGCTCGAACAATGCGGCAGTCTGCATTTCCGGGAGCAAATGTCGGACTGTTGGGATGGCCGCGAGCTTGAAACTTTTGACGATCATTCTCGGCAGCAACGGCGAATGCCGGATTATCTCGCACACCGTTGTTGCGAGCGGCTTGTAATTCGAATCGTCGCATTTTAGTTCGATGTAGATCGGGCCCGTCGTCGTCTCATAGAGTTTTAGGACTTGTTCGAGTGTGGGAATGGTTTCTCGAGCGTAGGTGGCAACCGCTTTAGAAGGGAATTTTGTATTGAACCACGAGCCGACATCGATCTTTGCGAGTTGTTTTGAAGTGAGTTTACCGATCTTTTCGAGCCGGCCTGCGGTGCGTCTTAGATCAAAATCGTGGACAACAACCGGCACACCGTCCTTTGCCAATTGCACGTCAAACTCAACACCGTCCGCCTTTGCATCGATCGCCATTTGAAACGCCGCGAGCGTATTCTCAGGAGCGCTAACACTGTAGCCGCGATGAGCGATGATGAGCGGCGACGTTTTCCGGGACGTTTGTTCCACCTGTTCCATGCGTTCCACCGTTCCACTTGCGGAACATGGAGCTAACTACTTCTTCTCCAGTAAAAATATCGTTTTCGACCACGAAATAGGTTCGGTGATCGGGAATTCGTGGTTGCCGACGATGTTGAAATGCCGCCCGGCCGCCTCGCGGACCTTTTCGAGCGGATGGATCTTGAAATTGTACAGCAGTTCCAAGACCGAGCCGACGATCGACGGTTTGACCGGTAAAAACACAAGCGGTGCACCTTTCTTGAGCACACGTGCGGCCTCGGTCAGGCCTGCGTCGAGCGGCGTGTATTCGAGCACGCCGCACATCAGGACGAGATCAAAAGTCGAGTCTGCGAAAGGCAATGAGAGCACATTGGTCTGAATGACATCGTTGCGTTTTGCGAGGCGCCGACGCTGAGAAAATTCATCACGTGCGACCGAAAGCGAGCGATGCGACAGATCAACAGTCTCAATTCGACGCGGACGATACCCAGCTTCCTGAAAAGCGAGCGTTACCAGCCCGGTGCCGCAGCCCGCGTCTAAAACGAGCGAATTTTCGTTGATATCGAGTTGAAGGGATTTGAGATATTTGGCGACGGAGGCACGATAGCCGTTTATCTTCATCGCCAGATTTTGAACATCGGCGATGCGATCGTAGAGGCCCTGAGTCTTTACTTCGTCGTCGTGGCCGTTCTTTGGCATTGGTTATTTTTCAGCGAGCAGCTTTAGGATCATTGAACGCAGTTCGCTCAATCTCGACGAGCTCGTTCCCGCTTCGACATATCTTACGATCCCTTTGCGGTCTATGAGAACCGCCGTCGGCAGTGCGGTCGCACCATATTGCATCTGCATCTGCTGATCTTTGCCCACGATAAAATCGTACGGCAGCGACTCGCGCAATCTGAATCCTTTCAGGAACTCGGCCTCGTGCGGTTCGTCCGCACTCAGGCCATTTACCGTGCCGTAATAACGAGTAATTCCGAGTATTTCGAGGCCGTCGCGGCCAAAATCCTGCTGCCACTCGATCAACGACGGGAAGGCCTCAATGCACGGCTGGCACCACGTCGCCCAGAAATCGAGGAGAATGACCTTGCCCTTCATCGACGCGAAAGTTCGCGGCGTGCCCGGAAACCACTGGTCATACGCCGCGAATTCAGGTGCCGGCACGCCGAGAAGTTTGTAGTGTTTTTCACGTTTTTTTAGACGCGTCGAGATCTCGGCCTGGGCCGCTTTGTCACCGAAATCACGCGATGATTCAGTTAGCGCGGCTTGGTAATATGCCAACGCAGCGGCTTTTCGACCCGTCTCGGTCAGAAATTTGATCTTTCGATCAACGGCGTAATAGTAAAGGCTAATCGAGCCGGTTTCGACCGCCGTCTGGCGAAAATCTTCGAGCGCCGCTTCGGCCTTGCCCTGATCGCCGGCGTCGCTGTACGCCTCAAAAACGAGCATCCCGGCGTCCATGATCTCGTCGAGGCCACGGGCACGCGAGGTGTTGTCCTTGAGAAGGGCTTTTGATGCCTCATAAGCGGCAACTGCGTGCGGGGCCATCTTGGCAAAGTCCTTTTGGCTCTGGTATGCCTTGGCAAGTTCGCCCTCCATGCGGGCCCTTTCCGTAAGCTTTCTTGGCTCTTTCGCCGAGTACTCGGCAAGCGTCTTTTCCGCCTCCATTACCTTTTTCTGCTTTGCCAGCACAACAATGACTATTGATCGTGCAGTCTGAGCTCGATCAGCTGGCGCATTATCGGCTGCGACAAATCTGCCTAGGTTTTCTGCGGCGCCATCGAGATTTTCCGCGATCCAATGGAGCATGCCGAGATAGTACAGATCATCGGTCGAAAGCTCCTTTCGGGTTCCCGCCATGGTCGCGTACTTTGCTGCAAGCTGTCTCTGTTCGAGCTTTGTTTTGGCTAAAAGAGCATCCGTGTAAGACACCTTTTTCTGCTCGTACTCCAGAAACTTGGTTCGTGAATAGCCGTTTGCCTCGTCAAACATTTGCTTGACCGGCATCTCGGCGATCGGAGCAACCTCGGTCGGCGTCGGAGCCGAACTCGGTGCAACGCGTCGAGATTGAGCAAGTGCTGACGCGGTCAGAGCGAGGATCAAAAACGGTAAGAGTCTTTTCATACGAACTACCTCGTCGAAACGGCCGCAAATCGAAATCTATCGGGCCCGAACATCGTAAACGCCGGGTGCTCGACTCCAAATATCAACCGTTCGGCCACGATCTTCGCGGTAAGCGGTGCGAGCAAAATGCCGTTGCGATAATGCGCGGTCGCGATCGTGAGGCCATCGATACCTGCGATAGAACCCAAAACAGGCAACCCGTCAGCGGCGAAAGGCCGCAAACCAGACCAGTGATCTGCGATGGTAAGGCTGGCGATGCTCGGAGCGATCTCGCTGGCAATTTCTCGCAATGACTCTGCTGCCACATCGGTCGTCGCGTTTTCAAATCCGACAAATTCCGTCGTCGAACCAGCCAAAAGTCGCCCGTCCGCCCGCGGCACAACATAGCCGCGACGCGTGTAAACGACGTGCCTGAAAAACTGCTTCGCCGTCTGAAACTCAACGATCTGGCCGCGCACTGGCTCGACCTTGAACGGCATATCAGCAACGCCAACTTTGATGAGCGACGTCCACGCACCGGTTGCAAGCACGGTTTTGTCGGAGCGGATCTCGTCATTTGCCGTCTCAACTCCAACTACGCGATTTTCTTCAACGATCAGACGCTCAACCTTTGTATTTTCAACTATTTCAATGCTGTTAAACTCCGCGTATCGACGCAGAGCGGCAAGAAGTTTGCGGTTATCGACCTGCCAGTCGCCGGGGAAGAACAGAGCTTCGCGAACTGCAGGTGAGGCGAATGGTTCGGCTCGCCGGGCATCGACGGCCGTCAACAATTCGATCGACAAACCGGTCTTTTTCTGCCACTCGTACCGCTCGCGAAGTACCCGCACGTCCTCGTCTGAGAAGGCAAGATATAGCGTTCCGGTCTGGTCGAGTCCGCCATCTATGCCAGTTTCAGCCTCTAATTCCGCCGCAAACTCGGGATACAGATCACGTGAGGCGAGCGTCATGTCAAAAAATGGCCCGCCCGCGTCAGCCTCGGCCTGCGGCCCGAGCATTCCGGCCGCAGCCCATGATGATTCCTCGCCGCAGACACCTTTTTCTACCAACGTGATACGTTTCACGCCTTTTTTATGCAACTCACGGGCGATCGAAAGCCCGATCACACCGCCGCCGATTATTAGTACTTCTGATGTCATTCAAGAAACGGAATTTGGCCTTATCTCGCGGGCCGTTGTAAATTTAAGTATAAAACAAACGTTATGAAACACACCATCACACTTATCCCAGGCGACGGCATCGGGCCGGAGATTACGGCGGCGACGGTTCGGGTTATTGAGGCGACTGGGGTCGATATCGAATGGGAAACACAGATATTGGGGGCGCAGGCGCTCGAAAAATATGGCGATACACTGCCAGAGGCTTCGATCGAAGCGATGCGACGAAACAAGGTCTCGCTAAAAGGGCCGATCATGACACCGATCGGAAAGGGATTTACATCGGTTAACGTTGGACTTCGCCGTGCTCTCGATCTGTATGCGAACGTCCGTCCGATCAAGGCTTTGCCAAACGTCGAGTGCCGTTACCCCGAGCTCGATCTCGTCATCGTCCGCGAAAACACCGAGGACCTTTACGCCGGACTCGAACACATCGTTGTTCCCGGCGTTGTCGAATCGCTCAAGATAATTACCGAAAAAGCATCGACGCGAATTGCCAAATACGCATTTGCATATGCTGCCGCGAATGGCCGCAAAAAGGTCACGGCAGTACACAAAGCGAACATCATGAAGCTCTCGGACGGCCTCTTCCTTGAGTGTTTTTATAACGTTGCCAAGGATTATCCAGAGATCGAAGCGGACGACAAGATCATCGACAACTGCTGCATGCAGCTCGTTATGCGGCCCGAGCAGTTTGACGTCATGGTGATGGAAAATCTGTATGGAGATATCGTCTCAGACCTGTGCGCCGGCCTCATCGGGGGTCTCGGACTTGCTCCCGGAGCCAACATCGGCGAGCTCGGTGCAGTTTTCGAAGCCGTTCACGGCTCTGCTCCGGATATCGCAGGGCAGGGAATCGCCAATCCGACGGCGCTGATGCTCTCGGCGATCCAGATGCTTCGTTACATCGGCGAGCGCGATGCGGCCCAGCGATTCGAGACAGCGTTGTTCGACGTATTCAAAGACGGCACGACGATCACCAAAGATCTTGGCGGCACGGCAAAGACCAACGAATTTGCACGGGCGATCGAGGAAAAGATTACCGCCGGAGCCTCAGCGTCGGCGTGACGTAAGAGTTACGGCTTTAGACGTGATCGCGTGCCGCTAAACGCGACTCTTACCTTTTCCTGCAACCTAGACCGCCGTCAACCGTTCTAACAGGTAGAGCGGCAATGTGCCGTCAAGCGAGGAATGATATGAAAAGATTGATTTTTGCTTTCACAATGCTCACTGTTATGGCCCTTTCGGTTTTCAGCAAAGGTACTCAGGAACTTGAGATGAAGGTCGGCGATCAAAAGTCGGCTGATCGAGGACGCATCACGGTCAAATTCGTTTCGATAGTCGAGGACAGCCGGTGTCCGCTGGATGCTAAGTGCGTCTGGGCAGGTAACGCGAAGGTCAAGGTCGCGGTGTCAAAAGGCAAAATGGCACCAAAGTTCGTCGAACTAAACACCGGCCAAGACCCAAACTCAGTGAAACTTTACGGCTACAAGATCAGCCTCGAAGGCCTGACCCAGAATCACCCCGCAATGATGGGCCCGTTTGACCGTCCGCTGGTCGCAACGCTTTCGATAAAGAAGTAAACTGCAACTGACGGCAACAGTTTCAGAAGCCAATATTAGAAAGCCCCGACTAAATATGCCGAGGCTTTTCTAGTCTATGAGATTCTGGAATACGGGTTTGTTAGGTACATCAACAGCGTGAGCAGAATGAAGTACGGCACCAAAACGGCAGCTCCGGGATAGTCTTTTGCGATCCGCTGTCCAAAGAATAAACCGATCACGGTCAATGCCCCAAGCGTCGCCGCCCAGAAGATAACGACCGTGGACCCAGCCGCCAGAAAATACACGATCCCGGCGGCACTTGCGATTCCAGTCGCCAGTTCGAGAACAGTCAGCTTGGCGAGCATTATCCACACAAAACCGCTGAGAAACGTCTTAGAAAAATGCCCAGTCAGCCATTCCATATTGCCCTTCCAATCAAAGACCTTGTCGAGGCCGGACTGGACGAAAAGTATCGCCACGAATAACGCGGCGAAGAGAGCGGGGAGGTTTTTTAGGATGATGTCGAGCTGCATCTTGAGTGTTCGCCCTTACTTACGTGCGGGCTTCTGCATTAATGCCTCGATCTCGTAGATCTCTTTTGGCACTTTTGAGGTCAAGTTGTGGTTTCCGTCTTTGGTTACCAACACGTCATCCTCAATTCGGATGCCAATACCCCGGTACTTGGCCGGTGCCGATTTGTCATCAGGCGGTATGTAGAGGCCGGGCTCGACTGTCAGTACCATTCCGGGAGCGAAGGGGCGCGAGTTCTTTGCTTGTTGATCGACGAAATATCTTCCCGCATCATGCACATCGAGGCCGAGATAATGGCCGACGCCGTGCATGTAGTATTTCAGGTATGCCTTTTTCTTGATCAGATCTTTGGTCTTGCCCTTGAGCAAACCAAGTTTGCGCATTCCTTCTGTTAGTAGTTCGATTGAGAATTCCTGCCGTTTTTTGACGGTATTGCCCGTTACCGTATAGTCGATGCACTGCTTCTGAACATCGAGTACGACATCGTAAACCTCACGCTGAGCCGCCGTGTATTTGCCGTTTACCGGGAATGTTCGTGTAATGTCCGAGGCGTAGCCCTCGACCTCGGCTCCGGCGTCGATGAGGATGAGATCGCCGTCTTTTAGCTGCATGTTGTTCTCGACGTAGTGCAGGATCGTCGCGTTATCGCCACCGCCGATGATCGAGTTATACGCTACGCCGCTCGCGCCTTTGTCCTTCATATACGCTTCCATGAAAGACTCGACCTGGCCTTCGCTCATGCCGGGTTTTACCTTTTTCATCGCTAGGATATGGGCCTCGGCGGCAATGTCACCGGCCTTTTGCATATAGGCGATCTCTTTTTCCGTCTTGTGCAGCCGCATATGGCCGATCATCGGCGTCGGGTCGATGATGGTGTGCGGCGGATAGGCGGTCTTGATACGGCGAACGCGTTGTTCAGTGAAATAGCCTAGGATCTGCTGGTCAAGATCCTTATCGACGGCGAACCGGTAATAGAGTTTGTCGTGGCCGTCGAGCAGTTTGCCGAGATCCGCAGGGAATTTTTCGATCGAAACTGCCCGATCGACTCCAAAATTCTTCACAGCACCGTCAACGCCCTGACGGCGGCCGAACCACGTTTCCATCAGCGGATCACGCGGCCGCACGTAGAGCGTAAACGGTTTCTTCGCCGACGGATCGATCACGGCGATCGCGTCCGGCTCGGGGAAACCGGTCAGATACCAGAAGTCGCTGTCCTGGCGAAATTTGAACTCGGTATCATAGCTGCGTGTCTGTTCGTGTGCGGCCGGAATGATCGCGACGGAATTTTCATCCATCTGTTCGATAAACTTTTTTAATTGTAAACGCATATTGCAAAAAGTTTAGCGTAAAAAGTCGGAACCGCCTACGGTAGTGGGCGGTTAAACGCGAGTGCAAAGAATCGACTCGGAGACCGTTCTTTAGATACAAACTTAAACCACCCGCTTGTCGCAGGTGGTTCTGACTGTCTGATATAATTCACCCAAATTCCACTCATAGGAGAAACCAATATGAAAAGACTGATCACCCTGGCCGCGATACTGATCGTAGGCTCGACCGTCGCGTTCGCGGACATCGCTCCGGCACCGGGCAAATCACCAAACCGCGTGAAAAAGCCCGAGCCGGGCATACCGGCAACACTGTCGATCAAGCTCGATCGCGATGCCAAAGAAGCAACATTGGTCATCCCAAAATCGCAGGTCAAGCAACTGCGAGCAGAGCTTGACATGCTTGAAGCGGATGACAACACGGCAGCGATCTCATCACCGGGTTCGTTCTCACGAACACAGACGATCGTGAGTGGAATGTTTCTTAGTCTCGCGGTCGTCTTTGGCGGAATGTTATTTATGCGTTCCGGAAAGACAGGTGCCGGCACAAAGGCGCTGATCGCGCTCGCGGTGATCGGAGGAATTGGGTCGGCGGCGACGCTTGTGTTTGCAAACGTGGGCCCGCCACCCGAGGCTCGCAGCATTACAAGCAAACTCTTCGATCAAAAAGTTTTTTCACCATACCGTTTTGCGAGCGGAAAGATAAAGATCGAGACCTCAAGCAATACAAATGGGAATGTGATCGAGCTTATCGTGCCGGACCCACCGACAACGCCTCCGGCCGAATAGAATTTGACAGTGCAGGAAATCCGTCTGACAAGATCGGCTGTTAGCAGCGCGCATATGTTTTTCATGGCGTTCGTGGCGGTGTGTGCGTGTGGGGCGTTTGTGATCGGCACGGCACCGCTGGCTACGTCGATCGTCACGATCTTTCTGTTTGCGGGCGTTCATAATGTGCTGGAATTTCGCTACTTTGTAGCGAGAATGCCGTTGCGTTGGGGACGCTCGCGGCTTTATTATTCGGTCGGGATCTTCGGGGTGATCGTCTTGGCCGTAGCCTATCTTACA